>CAYZZR010000043.1:0-13730 GCA_964482775.1 uncultured Tissierella sp.
CTTTATTTTGTAAATCCAAAAGCACCTTGTTTTATTAGAGATGCAGAAGAAAATCAATTGGTAGTTGGTACTGAAGCTAGAATCCTTTATCAAGATGCATTAGGAAGAACTAAAATTGCATTGAAGTTCAATGAAATGGTTAGAAATGGAGAAGTAGGACCTATAATGCTTGGTAGAGATCATCATGACGTATCTGGTACAGACTCACCGTTTAGAGAAACTTCAAATATCAAGGATGGTTCTAGCATGATGGCTGATATGGCTACTCAATGTTTTGCGGGTAATGCAGCTAGAGGTATGAGCTTAATTGCTCTTCACAATGGTGGTGGAGTAGGAATTGGTAAGTCCATCAATGGTGGATTTGGTATGGTTCTAGATGGTTCAGAAAGAGTTGATACTATTTTAAGCACAGCTATGCCATGGGATGTTATGGGTGGAGTAGCAAGAAGAGCATGGGCAAGAAATGACAACTCAATTGATACTGTTATTGAGTACAATGGAATGTTCAAAGACACTGATCATATAACTATTCCTTATGTTGCAAATGATGATTTAGTAAAGGGTTTAGTAGACAAGAATTACAAATAAAACTCTAGTATTTTAGAAACTTACAAATGGATTGCATATATTTAAATAAATGTCTGCAATCCATTTATTTAATCTAAGTGAATCTGGTATAATTGCTTTAAATCTTTAGAATATGCTTATTGCTTAAGTATAGTTTGGGGGAATTTATTATGGTTGAAATAAAAGTAAAATATCTTGGTATCCCATCAATAACTATAGATAATGAACAGATTACATTTCCGTATTCAAAAGCAGAGAACATAATGTATATGTTAATGTATGAAAGGGTAGTTACTAGAGAGGTTTTAAGTACACTATTCTGGGGTGATATGGACGAACCAATAGCTAAAAAGAATTTAAGAAATGCTATCTATATTATAAGAAAGCATACTCTAGAAGATATTATAACTTCTAGTAAAAGAAATATTCTCCAATTAAATGAAGATTATCATATATCTTCTGATATAGATATAATCAATAGTATAAATCCTTGTGAAGCTGTAAACAACAAGGATATTGAATATATATTAAAACTATATGATGGAGATTTTCTTGAAGAAGTTAAAGGTAGGTCTGATTTAGAATTTGTTGAATGGATTGATGGTCATAGTTATAAAATAAAGAATATTTTTATTAACAAGCTAAGATTAATGACCGAAGCCTTTATACAAGATAAGGATTATTTCAATAGCGAAATGTGTTGTAGAAAGATGATAGAATTAGAGGAGTATGATGAATCAGCTTATACAAATCTTATGAAAATCTACTTTATACAAAACAGGTATGAAGAAGCTATTACTATTTACAATAATTTGGTTGAAAAATTATATACCGATCTTTCAGTAAAGCCATCCAAGGAAACGGATGAAATATATGAGGCTATCATAAATAATATAAAAATAAATACAAGCAAGAACTCAACATTTTTTTATGGAAGAGAGAAAGAAAAAAAGGAAATTTACGATAATATATACAATTTTATAGGCAATAAACCTTTCAAATCTTTATTGATTTGTGGAGAGGATGGCATAGGGAAATCAATGCTATTAAACGATGTAAATAAGGATTTTGATGTAAATTTGTTAAAAATAAAGATATCATGTTTAGAGTATGAAAACAATTTCATCTTCAAGTTTTGGGACAAAGCTTTTCAACAGATTTCTGATGATATCAATATCAGAGAGTTAAACATTCCTAAAAATCTAATAGATAGTATCAATAAAATATTCCCAACCTTAAACATCGAAACAGAGCAAAGCATTGAAAATCTTTATAGTCCATCAAAGTACAATATGACTGAAAATGCAATTTTTGATTTATTTAACTTACTTACCCAAAAATTTAGAATAATGTTTATAGTAGATGATTTGCAACTTGTTGACAAAGCTAGCTTGGAATTGCTCTACAAGGTTATGTTATCAAATAGATATAAAATAATGCTAATTGCAACTAACAGGGACGAAAAAGAAAATAACAATGAAAAGTTCTTCTATTCTCTAAAGGGAAATAACGCCATTAAAACCATACATTTAGAGAGATTAAGCAAATTGGAAACTGAAGGCTTTTTGAAGTCAATGATGCCTGAAGCCACTTCTCAACTTGATAGAATATACTCTGAAAGTGAAGGGAATCCTTTGTTTATTATTGAAATGACAAATAGTATTAAAAATGGTAATAACGACTGGTATATGACAAACAAGATAGAAAACCTTATAGAAAGTAGATTGATAAATCTTTCAAATCAAGCTAGCAATTTACTAAGTATATGCTCTCTCTTTCATGGAGTGTTTAATATAGAGATTTTAGTCAAGGTAATGGATATAAAAGCTTTGGAATTGATTGATATTGTAGATGAACTTCTTACTAAGGGAATATTAATTGAGGAATCTGATAATATAGGTCTTAGCTTTAGTCATAGAAAAATAAGGGAATACGTATACAATAACTTAAGCAATTCAAAGAGAGTGATTCTTCACGAAAAAATTGGTGAATATTATGAGGGCCAAATCAGTAATGACAGAAATAACCTTAGAACTCTTTATTCGGAGCTTATACATCATTTCAGATCTTCAAGTAGCAAAATGAAATTATTCAAATATAGAATTAGAAGACTTGAATGTATATTAAATACTGGACATGAGATTTTTCCAAATGTAGAAGTCACTGAGGCTGCCAGCTTTTTTCAATATTATTTAGATAACGAAGCTTTAGCTAAGGAATTTTCTGAACTTAAAATATTGTATGAAGAGTTAATTTGCTGTAAAAATGCAAATTTAAAGGAAGAGGAAATCATCTATCTTTACTTATATGGTAGATTTAATAAGAGCAATGGGAATTATGAAGATGGTTTGATATGCTTAAATAAAATGGTAAAACTCTGTGAAGCTAATAATTATTATGATTATGCATTAAGTGGATACCTACAGATAATTCATTACTATGTAAATATAAGTGATTTGGAATCTATGAGCTATGCAATAAGCAAAGCAGAAAACATAACCAGATTCTTAAAGGATGAATGCAAAACTGCCATTGTTCTTCGTGCAAAGGGTTATTGTAAAATATTATCTGGAAAGTATGAAGATGGTAGAAAGTACTTAAAGAAAGCCATAGATATATTTAACTCATCTGTTCATAGGGAAAAGTACATACTGAATATAGTTGCATCACTTTTCTATATTGGTGAAGGCTATAGAATTCAAGATAATTATACTGATGCTATGAAATACTATAACAGAGCTATTGACTTATGTGATGAGAATGAAGAATTTCCAGCAGTAGCCTTGATTTTTTCTAAGATTGGTTATATCAAATACAAGCAAGGTGACATGGATGCAGCCCAGTTTTACTATCTAAAATCTATAAAGGCATATGAAAAAAGCATATTTGTATGGGGCAGAGCAGATGTATACTATTATCTATCTAAAATCTATGAGTATAAGAATAATACTATTAAATCTAAGATGTATTTAGATAAGTCACTAGAGTTTATAGAAAAATATTCTAGTAAAGAAGTAAAAGATAGCATATATAAAATAATCAAAACATCTAATTAAATAAGAAAGGTCAAATAATTAATATAATTATTTGACTTTTTTTTGACTTTAGTAAGTTAATATAGTATTAGAAATAAAACTATGTTGAATACGTTTACAAAAGGAGGATATGTATGAACCTTGAACTTGTAGTTAATGGAAAAAATATAAAAATGGATATAGATCCTTCTAAGCGACTATTAGACTTTCTTAGAGATGATTTGGAATTAACTGGTGTTAAAGAAGGGTGCTCTGAGGGCGAATGTGGAGCCTGTACTGTTATAGTAAACAATGGAACCGTTGCTTCTTGTTCTGTGCTAGTAGGGCAAGTAAATGGTGACCAGATCATTACAATAGAAGGATTGGAGAAAAATGGTGAGTTAGACCTAATTCAGAAAGCATTTATTGAGAAGGGTGCTATTCAATGTGGATTTTGCTCTCCTGGGATGATACTGTCTTGTAAGGCGCTCTTGATGAAGAACCCAAATCCTACAGTTGAGGATATAAAAAGAGCTATAGAAGGTAATTTGTGCAGATGCACAGGCTACAGTAAAATAGTTGAAGCTGTAGAGAGTATTGTTAAAAGAGGTATTGAAGATGAAAGATAATTTTATAGTAGCTTCTAATATCAAAACTTTAGCTGAAGCTTTAGGAAAAAAAGATGACAATACATATATTTTAGCAGGGGGAACGGATCTAACCATTAGATTTATAAAGAATCAAGTATATGATTATAAGATTATCGATATAAGCAAATGCCAACCACTTAGGAATATATCAATTTCAGATGATACCATAAAGATAGGTTCATGTGTTACCATGACAGAAATTGAAAATAATATTGATATAAAAGAAGAAATACCTGCATTGGTGGGTGCGGCTTATAATCTAGGTTCTACACAGATTAGAAATAGAGCCACTATAGGCGGAAACCTTGCAAATGCGGCTCAATGTGGTGATACAATACCAGTACTTTTTGCTTATGATGCAATTGTAGAAATACTAAATTCAAAAAATAATTATAGATATGAAAATGTCAGAGATTTTGTGACAGGAATTGGAAGGACAACTTTATTGGATGATGAGATAATTACAAGTATAATTGTAAAAAGAAGCCAACATTTATCAGGCTTTTCCAAGATAGGGTCAAGAAAGACTGTAACAATTTCCAAGATTAATTGTTGTGGAAAAGTCTTACTAGATAAGAACAAATTAATTACAGAAGCAGAAATTTACTTGGGGGCAGTAGGGGTTAAACCAATTAAAGCATGCTTAATAGAGAATCAACTTCTAGGAAAGTGTTTAGACGCTTTAGTGGTTGACTTTGAGGATATTATAGAAGAAGAGATTGAAAAAGCAATACCAAATAGGAGCTCAAAATATTATAAAAAAATAGCTGCTATAGGTTTAGTTAAAGACATGCTAGATGATCTAGGAGGTAGTTATGAAAGACCTTAAATTTGTAGGTAAAAGCATAATTAGAGAGGATTCCTATGACAAGGCTACTGGAAAAACTAAATATGTTGGAGATATGAAAAGACCAAACATGTTGTATGCAAAATTAGTTTTAAGCCAAAAGGCCCATGCAAAAATAGTAATAGATAAATCAGAATCTATGCTTGTTGAAGATATCGAAGCGATATATACTTTTGAAGATATTCCAAAGGTTTTGTATAACTCTTTTGAATGGCATTCCTCTACAAAAGCAACAAATGATGAATACCTTTTAAATGAAAAAGCAAGGTATTTTGGTGATAGGATTGCTCTAGTAGTAGGAAATAGTAAAAGGGCTGTAGAAAAGGCTATATCAAAACTTTCTATTGCTTATGAAGAATTAGAGCCAGTAGTTGGTCTTGAAATTGCAAAGAGAAATGAAATATGTGTAAGAGGTCATTCTAATTTAGCCTTTTCAAAAGCTATCAATGCAGGTGACTATAAAAAAGCTTTTGACAATGCAGATTATATAATCAAGGATACAGGAACAACGCCAAAGGTTCATCATGCTGCAATAGAACCTCATATATGTTTAACTGAGTTTGATGAAAGAGGAGATTTGGTCGTATGGTCACCCTGTCAAGTAACCTCTCAGGTACAAATGCATATAGCTAATGTTCTAAACATTCCGCTTAATAGAGTTAGAGTAGTTAAGGCAGTTATGGGAGGATCCTTTGGAGGTAAGAGTATACCAATACTAGATCCAATTGCTGCTTTTGTAACATCAAGGCTAAAGAGACCAGTCATGCTATATATGAATAGAACAGATGCAATAATTGGAACAGTTGTTAGAAACCCTACGGAAATTAGTGTAGAAACTGCAATTAGTAAAGAGGGTAAGATTTTAGGTAGAAGAGTTGAAGCTCATGTAGATGGAGGAGCATACAATACCAATGCAAGTGCAGTAACTATGGCATTAGGAAAGAAATTATTTAGATTGTATGACATCAAGAACCAGATCTATGAGGGCTATGCTTATTATACAAATACTATACCAGGTGGGGCTTGTCGTGGATATGGTTCACCTCAAGCACATGCTATAACTGAAGTAAATATAGATAATGCTGCTAAAAAGTTAAATATGGATCCTTGCGACTTTAGACTTATAAACTTAGTAGATGAAAATTCAGAAGATCCATCTGGGGCTACTAATTTAGGTAATGCAAAGATAAAGAAGTGTGTAAGAGTTGGAATGGAAGCTTTCAATTGGAAGGAAAGAAGATCTAGTATCAGAAATAAGAATACAAGTAGGTATGCTTATGGCGTAGGTATGGCTTGTGGAACCCACGGCAATGGATATACTGGTAACTTTGCTGATTATACAAGTGTTGATATGAGGCTATTTGCAGATGGGAGTACATTTGTGAAGATAAGTTTACACGATTTAGGATGTGGAACTGTGACCATAATGCAACAAATTGCTGCCGAAGCACTTGATATTGAAATAGAAAATGTAAGAGTCTCCGAAGCAGATACTCTTTATACACCAGAGGATTCAGCAGGTACTCAAGCCAGTAGAGTTACATTCGTTTGTGGTGCTGCTGTAAAAAAAGCAGGTGAGCAGCTTAGGGATCTTATAATAGATACTTTTTGTAAATTGAAGAAGATAGATATAGAAGATGTAGTAACAAATTTAGGATATATCTATGATAAGAATTCCATGGAAAAGTATAGCTATTCAGATATTGTCAAGGCTTACGAGAAGGATTTCCAAGGGGGAATGAGTGTATTTGTCAAGTATTATGCTCCTGTAAATCCAGCATCGTATGCAGTTTTCTTCGCAGAGGTTGAAGTCGACAAACTTACAGGCTTAGTAAATATAACAGATTCATTAGCGGTACATGATGTTGGAAAGTCAATAAATCCAATGCTTGTAGAAGGGCAGATTCAAGGAGGATCACAATTTAGCTTGGGAATGGCATTATCTGAGGATATTGAAATAGACCATAGAGGGATAGTGAAATCAACAAATTTCTCTAAATATCATATAATCAATTCAACTTCAATGCCTGATATAGAAGTTCTTACGGTAGAAGAGGATGAACCCTTTGGGCCATATGGGGCAAAAAGTGTAGGAGAAATGGCAACTGTTGCGCCAGCTCCAGCAATTATGAATGCGATTAATTTTGCTTTAGATACTAATATAACAACTTTTCCAGCAAAACCTGAATTAATTGTTAGTGAGATTCAAAAGCAAAATAAGTAGAAAAAAAGGAGGTTAGTTTATGAAAGAGTTAGTCATAAATGGTAACAATTTAGGATTTGAAGAAATTTATGATGTGGTCTATAAGAACAGAAAAGTAGAGGTAGATCAAGAAGCTATAGAGAGAGTAGCACATGCTAGAAAAATCCTATTTGATTTAGCAGCCAAAGGGGAACCTGTGTATGGTTTAAACAGAGGGGTTGGATGGAATAAGGATAAGGAATTTGATCAGGATTTCTTTGAAACATACAATAGGAATTTATTAAACAGCCATAGCTTAGGAGTTGAACCTTATCATACTGACGAAGAGGTTAGAGCTATGTTACTTATTAGGCTTAATCATGCATTAGCCGGATCAACTGGTATCTCTGTAGAAATAATGAACCTTTATAAGGAATTTTTAAATAGGAATATACACCCGCGTATTCCTAGAAGAGGCTCTATTGGTGAAGCTGATATTACAACCCTATCTCTTATTGGACTATGTTTTATAGGGGAATGGGAGGTAAGCTATAAAGGTGAAACAATGCCTTCATTAGAAGCCTTACAAAAAGAAGGTATTGAACCAGCGATATTAGGACCAAAGGATGGACTAAGTATAGTATCTTCAAATGCTGAAGGTGAAGCCATGACATATGTTTTAATAAAGGAAATTGAAGATTTGGTAGCTATTACAAATCTGGTTTACGCTATGAGTATGGAAGGATTAAATGGTGTTGTACAGTCTCTTGATGAAAAGGTAAATCAACTAAGAGGCTTAAAGGGTCAAATAAAATGTGCCAGACAATGTCGTGAATTCTTGGAAGGAAGTTACTTAAATAAGCCTCACCATGAAAGAGCATTACAAGATCCCCTTAGCTTTAGAGGTGCGCATACTATAACAGGTACAGTATTAGATGCTTTGGAATTTGTAAAGGAAATATTTTTGATTCAAGTAAATTCCACAGATGATAACCCTTGCATAGTATTTGATGAAGACAGAACATCAGTAAGCTCTAATTTTGAGACAACTACATTAGCTATAGGAGTAGAAATGCTAGCTAATGCGTTAAATCATATATCTAAAGCTTCCTGTTATAGATTAATAAAATTGTCTGATCCTACTTTTACAAAATTATCAAGATTTTTAACCCCATGTGATGTAAAGACAATAGCTTTTGGAACAATACAAAAAATATTTTCATATCTAGATGCTGAAAATAGAATGCTTGCAAATCCTTCATCAATGGATTTCCTAGCAGTAGCAGGGGAGATAGAAGATCATGCTAGTAATTTGCCTTTAGCAGCAGATAAGGTATTAAAGATAGTAGATAATCTAAGATATATAATCGGTATTGAAGCTATGCATGCTGCTCAAGCTATAGATTTAAGAGGTGATATAGAGCTTGGGAAGACTACAAAGTTAGCACATGCTGAATTAAGGAAAGTTTTACCATTCTATGATAAAGACAGAAACCTTAGCATCGATATTAAAAAGGTATATGAATTTATAAAATCAGAGGCTTTACTAGATCTTATTGACTAGTCTTATATAATAAGTAAGTTATTATGGTATTCTAAAATACAATATTTTGTATTTTAAATAAATAAAAAGGAGTGAAAACTAGTGGAATCAAAAGGCGTAGAAAAAAAAGCAATACGTATGGGAGTCTTTATACCAGCAGTTATTTTAGTTGGAGCAGCAGCAATATTTGGTATTTTTAACAATAAAGGACTTGCAGATACTGCATGGGCATTCTTCCATTGGTCCCTTCAATCATTTGGTTGGCTATATCAAATAGCTAGTATTGTTGGACTAATTGTAGTATTTGTAATCATGTTTTCAAAGCTTGGAAAAATTCGTATTGGAGGCAAAGATGCAAAACCTAAGTATAATATGATGACTTGGTTTGCTATGACATTAACAGGTGGTGTTGCAACTGGTATTGTAACATGGGGTGTTAATGAACCATTGATTTACTATGGTAATGTTTGGGGAGAATTAGATGGTTTAGGCATAGAACCTTTTACTGCAGAAGCAGCAAGATTTGCAATGGGAAGAAGTTTTTATAACTGGACATTTATTCCTTATGCAATGTATGCTTTATGTGGATTAGCAGTAGCCTATGTGTATTTCAATAAAAAAGATAAACTTAATGTAACAGCTACTTTAAGACCATTATTAGGAGATAAAGTTACGACAGGGTTCTGGGCTAATTTAATAGATACATTATCAATGTTAGCAATAACACTTGGACTTACTTCTGGTTTAACAATGTGTATAACTTTAGTAACAAGTGGACTTAATTATTCATATGGAATAGAAAAGACATTCCCACTATTTCTAATAGTTGGTATAGCAATTATTTTATTCTACACATTTTCTACATACATAGGTCTTGATAAAGGTATGAAGAAAATAGCTAGTTTAAATGCATATTTCTATTATGGGTTACTTATATTATTAATAGTAGTTGGAGCAAAATTATTTATGGTTAGAACTGCAACAGCAGGTATGGCTGAATGGCTTGATAATTTCTGGTTATGGGGACTTGATCCTATCGATATAGGTGGTGCACCACTTACACAATCATGGACATTATTTGACTGGGCTTGTTGGATAGCATATGCACCAGTAACTGGGATATTTTTAGCTATGATTTCAAGAGGTAGGACAATAAGAGAATTTTTAACTGTGAATTTAGTTTTACCATCTATATTTGGAATTATTTGGTTTACTGTATGGGGTGGTTCAGCGTTAAATATGCAAATGACTGGTCAAGTTGATTTAGTGGCTACAATTGCTAATACAGATGCAATTTCTGCATTATGGCAATTTATTGAGAATCTGCCATTCGGACTAGGAACAATAATTATTCCGATTAATCTGTTTATAATTATTGTTTCGTTCGTAACTTGTGCTGATGCTACTTGTACTAATATTGCATCAATGTGTATAAAGGATGTTCCAATAGGAACGGAGCCTCCTCCATACTTAAAGGTTCTATGGGGTGGACTTATAGGTATAATTGCAATAATAATGGCTGCTTTTGGAGGTCAGGAACAAGGTGTTGAGGGTGTAAAGGCGTTAGCAGTAGCGGGTGGATTTGTAGTATTATTTGTCTTTATATTACAGATTGCTTCAGTTATAAAAATGTTCTTTATTGATGATATTGTAGAATAGTTAAATCTAATTATATATTACTAAAAATACAAACCTAGAAGGAGAACGTTCTTCTAGGTTTTATTTAAGGGGGTCAACTATGATTGGTAATAAAATAAATTTAAAGGATTTTATGGATGTAGTAAGAGGAAAAAACAGAATTGAATTTACTGATGAATATAAATCAAGAGTTAGAAATTCGAGAGCATTAGTAGAAAAGTGGGTAGAGCAGGGTAGAGTTATGTATGGGATTACTACAGGATTTGGAGCCAATAGTACGAGAACTATTTCAAAAGAAGAAGCCAACAAGCTTCAAAAAAATATAATTATTTCACATTCAGTATCCATTGGTCAGCCTATGAGTGAAGAAGAAGTTAGAGCAACTATGCTAATGATACTTCAAAATGCTGGTAGTGGCTATAGTGGTATAAGATTAGATACTTTAGATAGATATAAAGAGTTTTTAAACTTAGAGTTGATACCCTTTGCACCTAAGGAAGGCTCTGTAGGATATCTAGCACCAGAAGCACATATTGCCTTATCTGTTATGGGTGAAGGAAAGATGATTTATGATGGAAATATTGTTGATTCTATGGAGATATTAAAGAAGTATAATTTAGATAAATTTGACTTGTCATATAAAGAAGGTCTAATTCTTGTTTCTGGCACTACTAGTGTTACAGGAATGGCTGCTATTGCTTTATATGATATTATTAAAGCTGTTAAAACAGCAGATATTATTGGCGCAATGACTCTTGAAGTGACTAAAGGAACCTTGAGAGCTTTTGATGAGAGGCTAATGAGTGTAAGAGAACATAAGGATCAAAAGGGAACAGCTGATAATATTAGAAGAATATTAGAAGGTTCTCAAATAGCCAAAGAATTCTACAATTATAGATTGCAGGATGCTTTATCTGTTAGGTGTATACCGCAATTACATGGAGCGGTAAAGAAAACTCTCTATGACGCATTAGAAACTTTGGAAGTAGAGATGAATAGCAGTACAGATAATCCAATTATTTGGAGCGAAGATGGCGATGGAGAGGCAATTTCAGGCTGTAATGCTGATTCTTCTTACATTGGTTTAGAAATGGATTCAGTTGCAATGGCTGCTACAATGGTAGCAAAGATGTCTGAGAGAAGAAACAACAGATTAGTAGATGGGAATTTATCTGAAAATCCTTGGTTTTTAGTAAATAATCCAGGTTTAAACTCAGGTTTAATGATTCCACAATATACTCAAGCGGGATTATTAAATGATATGAGAATATTATCTACCTCATCAGTAATCGATAATACACCTACTTGTGGTAATCAAGAGGATTATGTCGCGATGGGTTATAACGCTTCAAAAAAAGCAATAGCTATAGCTGAAAAACTAGAATATATATTAGCTATTGAACTATTATCAGCCTATGAATCTTATCAATATATTGATAAGAAATTAAATAGAAGTACAGTTACAGATGCAGTCTATAATGAAATAGCTAAAACGGTCCCTGTTATGGCGGATGATATCTATCTATATCCTCATATTGAGAAGATCAGAGAGCTAATTCATAATGGAAAAATCTTAGAGATAGCTGAAGATATCATAGGAGAATTAAAATAGTAAAATCTCACTGAAACAAGAAACATATTTTCCACTTTAGTATAATTTGAGAATACATGAAATAATTTAGCTGACTAAGTTATATTATTATAATATGATAACTTAGTCAGATTTTTAATTTTGTAATGCAATCTTGATAATATTTTGTTTTTATTTATCTAATAAATGAATTGTTAACCTATATTTATTTCATTTTTATAAAAATTAATTGAAATATTTTTAATCGCATAAAATTAAATTCTCTAACATATTGAAAATTACATGAATTATTATTGTGATAAAGTGATATCCTAGTAATGACAGTTAGTGCATTATTTGATTCCCTATGGTAGAATAAAACTACAAGAAGAATACGTTTCCTACATAAAACATCATTTGTTAAGCTTTAAACAATCAGACAACGTTTGCAATTTTTTTATTCACTTACTTCATTTGGAGGTGATTATTTAGTCAAAGTTTAATTGTAGGATCTGTATTTAATTTTGAAAAAAAAGGAGGAATAACATGTTAACGAATCCAGTATTAATCGCGGTAATTGTCATGTCAGCATTATGTTTGCTAAAGGTTAACGTTCTCATCTCAATCATTATTTCTGCATTAGTTGGTGGAGCGATGGCAGGCATGGGTCTTGGCGAAACAATGTCTACACTAATTGGTGGAATGGGAGGAAGTGCTGAAACAGCTTTATCCTATATACTATTAGGTGCTTTAGCAGTAGCAATAGGTCATACAGGCGTTGCAGATTTACTAGTTATGAAGATAGGTAAGGTAATTCAAGATAAGAGAACAGCATTTGTGTTACTTATCGCAGGTATTGCATGCTTCTCACAAAACTTGATACCAGTTCATATTGCATTTATTCCAATATTAATTCCACCACTATTAGGATTAATGAACAAACTAAAGATTGATAGAAGAGCTGTAGCTTGTGCTCTTACATTTGGATTAAAAGCACCATATGTAATGCTTCCAGTAGGATTTGGACTTATATTTCATGGTATAGTAGCTTCAGCATTAGTTGATAATGGCGTTGCCATAGATACTATGGATATTTGGAAAGCTACTTTATTACCAGGTATTGGAATGATTTTAGGGTTGTTGACAGCTGTATTTGTATTATTTAGAAAACCTAGAGACTATAAAGATATTGAGATTGCAAATAAGTCAAGTGATGTTGAGTATACAGGCCTGACTAAGGGACATTGGGGAGCCATAGTTGGTGCTCTTGCAGCCTTTGCTATTCAATTATTGGTAGGATCTTTGCCACTTGGTGCTTTAAGATAAAAGAACTTGATGAAATGATGAGTGGTGGTATAGGACTTATGGGCTTTATAGCATTTGTAATGCTTGTTGCATCAGGATTTGGTGCAGTATTGAGAGCTACAGGTGGTGTTGAGTCATTGGTAGAAACTTCTGTGGCATTGATGCGTGGTAGCAAATTGGTTGCAGCTGTATTAATGTTATTTATAGGATTATTAATAACAATGGGAATTGGAACATCATTTGGTACAGTTCCGATAATTGCAACAATTTTCGTTCCACTTGGAGTGGAATTAGGATTTAGCCCTTTAGCGATAGCAAGTTTAGTAGCAGTAGCAGGAGCTTTAGGAGATGCAGGATCCCCTGCTTCAGACAGTACATTAGGACCTACTTCAGGATTAAATGCAGATGGACAAC
>CAYZZR010000044.1:0-13572 GCA_964482775.1 uncultured Tissierella sp.
ATATTGATGAATATGGCAAAGATTTTAATAGAGGAAAATACTGATCTAGAAGTAGAATTCCATGATTCTATGAACACTGTAGCAGCAGCTAACGCAAACAAAGCAGGGGAAGTAGACCTATATATATCATATGACGGTACAATGCTAACAACTATTTTAGGTTCTGATCCTAGTGAATTACCAGAGGGAGAAGACCTATATGAATGGACTAAGGCAAAAGCATCAGAAGAAATAGGATTGACTTTAACAGAGAAGTTTGGTTTCCAAAACACCTATAGAATTGCTATTCAAGAAGAATTTGCTAAGGCAAATAACATCATTACAAATAGTGATTTAGTAGCATATGCACCAGAATTGGTTTTTGGAGCAGAGCATGAATTCTTTGATGAAGAAGGTACTATGAGATTCATACCATTTAATGAAACCTATGGAATGGAATGGAAGGATAGCAAATCTATCGATATGGGATTGAAATTCTCAGCAATGGACAGCAATAATATAGATGCAACAATGGTATACTCAACTGATGGATTAATTAAAAAATCTAATTTGGCTATATTAGAAGATGATTTAGGCTTCTTCCCACAATACTTTGCATCATTCCAAGTAAGAGATACCCTATTTGAAGAATATGCTGAAACAGCACCAAATTTAGAAGAAGTTCTAAATAGTCTTCAAGGCTTGATAGATGATAATACTATGATGGAAATGAACTATGCAGTAGATGCAAATGGAGAAGCACCATATGATGTAGCTAAGGCCTTCTTAGTAGAAAAGGGCTTATCAAAATAAGAGAAGAACAGTAGTGGGCTAGCATTTAAAGTGCTAGTCCACTTACTTTTTAATTAAGTTTCAGATTATGATTTTTAATAATATCTAAAAAATTATCTCCATAGGATTCATACTTCTTAAGTCCAACACCCTTTATTGTCAACATGCTTTCCTTTGTTTGAGGAAAATATTTAGCCATCTCCTTAAGGGTTGAATCATGAAATATCATAAATGGAGCCATACTTTTTTCTTGAGATAAAAAATATCTTAACTCCCTAAGTTTTTCGAACAAGTCAGTATCATAATCATCATTTCCACTTAAGGCTTTTTCCTTCTTTATAGAAGTCTTTATTTCCAATAGATGCTTCTTGTGATATACTTTGTCACTTCCATTTAGTACATTCCGTGAGCTAGATGAAAGCTTTAAAACCGGGAACTTGTCAGCAGTTACAAAAATATAGCCCATGGAAATCAATGTCATAATAATTTCTCTTATGGTATTTTCTGAGTATTCCTTCATAATACCATAGGTGCTTACACTATCTAGTCCAAATTCTAGAACCCTTTTATCTCTAGAACCACGCAAAACCTTGATTACTACACTTACGCCAAATCTTTCATTTACCCTATATATACAGGACAAAACCTTTTGAGCCTCTAGGGTGATATCTACCATCTGTGATTCATCTAGACAATTTCCACAATTATGGCATTTAGATTGACTTGGACTTTCTCCAAAGTACTCTAGAATCTTATTTCTTAAGCAATCATTTGTATTACAATAATCAACTAAGTATTGAAGGTTTTCATATAAAATGTTTTCTCTCTGAGGAGAAAATGTGCTATTTTGTATCAATAGCTTTTGCTTGACTATATCCGATGGTGAATAAAGCAAGATACATTGACTAGGCTCTCCATCACGGCCTGCCCTTCCTGCCTCTTGATAGTAGGCTTCCATGTTTTGTGGCATATTATAATGAATTACAAATCTTACATCTGGCTTGTCTATCCCCATACCAAATGCATTTGTAGCTACTATAATTTGAGATTTATTTAAGATAAAATCATCCTGATGCCTTTGACGAAGATCTGCATTCATGCCTCCGTGATAAGCAACAGCATTGACTCCCTTTTTATTCAACTTTTCTGTTACAGACTCCACAGTTTTTCTTGTAGCACAATATATAATTCCAGATTGGTCCTTGGAATTTTCATTGATATAATCCAATACATAGGCAAGCTTGTCACTAACCTTTAAAACCTGATAGAACAAATTAGGTCTATCAAAGCCTATAATTGATTCTATAGGATTTCTTAGGTTCAACAGATCCTTTATTTCCTCAACTACTATTTTTGTAGCTGTTGCAGTATAGGCAGCAAGAACAGGTCTTGGGTTTAGATTTTCAATAAATCTTGGTATTTCTGTATAGGAAGGTCTAAAGTCATGACCCCATTGGCTAATACAATGGGCTTCATCAATAGCTACCATGGATATGTCAATATCTCTTATTAAGTTTATAAATGAATAGGCATTTAGCCTTTCTGGTGCTACATAAATTATTTTATATTTTCCTTCTCTAATTTCCTGTATTCTATAATCAAGATTCTTATCATCAAGAGTACTATTAATAAAAGTACCAGATATACCAATTTCATTTAAGGAATCTACTTGGTCTTTCATCAAGGATATCAATGGAGATACAACTAAAGTAATCCCATTCATCAATATGGCAGGTAGTTGATAGCACAAGGATTTTCCGCCGCCTGTAGGCATTATACCTAACACATCTCTACCATCTAAGGCTCCCTCTACTAATTTTTTCTGACCTTCTTTAAATTCATCATATCCAAAGTAGGATCCAAGAGCATTATATATATCCAATTCATCACTTCCTTCTTATCTATTATACCGCATTAAAATAGAGATGCACAAATTATTAATGAAAAGAAAAGAGGGTATAAATTATATGAATTTAACTTAGATAGTTTTATTTGCTAAAACAATGAATCTATTAGACAAGAAAGGTGATTGTTCATGATACTTAGTTTTTCTCTAAACGCATGTATATTAATAGCATTCTTAAGTGTTGTACAACATACCAGGAGAGAAAAGGATATATTTCAAGCTAAATCTTTCTTAGGAAAAACTTCATTTGGCATTTATTTTGGGGTATTAGGAGTAATCTTGATGCTAAATAGTGTACGTATAACATCAGATGTAATTTTAGATTTTAGGCATATTCCAGTTTTATTATCAGCATTCTATGGTGGACTTTACCCCTCCATTATAACCTCTGCTATAATAGCTGTTTTTAGACTTCTATTTTTAGGAATATCCTCTTCATCAATCAATGGGGCAACTGCCGCTTTATTGATAGGAATTGGATTTGGTTTTATTTTTAAAGTAAAGTCATTAGAAAAGAATAAATGGATTTATAGTGCGCTTTACTTTGTCATGATAACATGTGTTTCATCATGGATAGCTATGAAAGATATAGACTTATTTTTACAGACAATGATTATATTTTATTTAGGCTATTTTACAGTATCCTATTTTATAATCAAGTATACAACTTATTTAATAGAAATACAGAACATATATAGAAAGCTAAAAGTCGAATCTACAAAGGATTTTTTGACTGGGCTTAATAATGTAAGACAGTTTGATATTTTATTTAATAACATATCTCAGATGACCATGAGAAAACATGAAGACTTATCTATGTTATTTATTGATATAGATTTCTTTAAAAAAATAAATGATACATATGGACATAATGCAGGAGATAGTGTGTTAAAGAGTTTATCTACAATACTTACTAGTACATGTCGGACATATGATATGGTTTCTAGAAATGGCGGAGAAGAATTTTCTATACTATTATTGGATCGTTCATCCGAAAAGGCTATAGAAATTGCAGAAAGATTAAGAATAAATGTTGAAAACAGCGACTTTTTTATTGCTGACAATAAATCAATAAACATTACAATTTCAGTTGGAGTATCATCATATCCAGAAAAGACAAGTCAGATTAACAATCTAATTGAAAATGCTGACACTGCATTATATCAAGCAAAAAAGACGGGAAGAAATAAAGTAGTATTGTATGATGGTAATAGAGGATAATAAATACTTTACAAAAAAAGGTTGCAATTATTTTTTGAGCGTATATAATATACTTTAATATGTTAAAGGAGGTCTTAATCTTGCTAAATATAAACACTGTTTACAAGAGCCTATGGAGATCAATTTCTGGCAACAAGAAAAAGATTTCCGAAGGTCTAAGGAGTTCCTCACTATTTTAGATTTTAAAAAATAGGAGGAATAAAAATGTCAAATGAACAATTAAAGAAAGTAGTATTAGCTTATTCAGGAGGATTAGACACATCTGTAATTATACCTTGGCTAAAGGAAAACTATAATTACGAGGTAATTGCAGTGGCTGGAAATGTAGGGCAAGATGATGATTTAGAGGCTGTAAAGGCTAAAGCAATAAAAACAGGAGCAAGTAAGATTTATATTGAGGACTTGAAAGAGGAATTTGTTACTGACTTCATATGGCCTGGACTTAAGGCTGGATGTATATATGAAAATAAGTATCTTTTAGGAACTTCATTTGCAAGACCTGTAATTGCGAAAAAACTTGTAGAGATAGCTCTTAAAGAAGGGGCAGAGGCAATCTGTCATGGAGCTACTGGTAAAGGTAATGACCAAGTTCGATTTGAATTGACCATTAAAGCATTGGCCCCTGAATTAAAAATTATTGCACCTTGGAGAATATGGGATATCAAATCAAGAGAAGATGCAATAGACTATGCTAAAGAGAGAGGCATAGAAATACCAGTAACTAAGGATCGTCCATATAGTATGGATGGGAACCTATGGCACTTAAGCCACGAAGGTGGAGACTTGGAAAATCCATGGAATGAGCCTATGGAGGATCTTTATTTAAATATTACTCCACCAGAAAAAGCACCTGATAAGCCAACATATGTAGAAATAGGTTTTGAAAAAGGCATACCAGTTACCATTGATGGAATTAACTATGGTCCTGTTGAGTTAATTGAAAAGTTGAATCAGTTAGGTGGAATCAATGGAGTAGGTATAGATGATATAGTTGAAAATCGTTTGGTAGGAATCAAGTCCAGAGGTGTATATGAAACACCTGGTGGGACTATTTTATATAAGGCACATCAAGAATTAGAGTACTTAACTTTAGACAGACAAACCATGCACTATAAAGAGCTTATAAGTGCTAAATATTCAGAGCTAGTTTATGATGGAATGTGGTATACAACTATTCGAGAGGCATTGGCTGCCTTTGTAGACGTAACCCAAGAAAATTGCACTGGTACTGTGAGAATGAAGCTATATAAGGGAAACTGCACTGTAGCCGGTAGCAAGTCGGATTATTCACTTTATAGTGAAGAGTTAGCAACCTTTGGAGAAAGTGATTACAATCAAAAGGATGCAGAAGGCTTTATCAACCTTTTTGGACTAGCCATGAAGACTAAAGCTATTGTAGATAAAAAAACTAAATAGATTAAGATTTTCTTAATGTATATAATTTATTAAAAGGAGGTCTTAATCTTGCTAAATATAAGTACAGTTTACAAGAGCCTATGGAGATCAATTTCTGGCAAAGAGAAAAAGATTTCCGAAGGACTAAGGAGTTCCTCTCTATTAAAGTAATAGCCATAACTTAAATAATAGGAGGAATAAAAATGATAAAGAAAATTATATTAGTTTTAATAGTGGTTAGTATGGTAGTGGTATTTGGTGCTTGTTCAAATGAATCATCTAAGGTAGATGCAACAGTACCTGAAAAGACAGAAGGAAGTGCTCCTGAGGTTTCTGGTAAATTGGAGGAAATAAAGAGCAATGGAAAGATTTTACTAGGAACATCTGCTGGATATCCACCTTTTGAGTTTCACAAGTTAATTGACGGAGTAGATCATATAGTTGGACTAGATATTGAAATGGCAAAGAAGATAGCTGAAGAAATTGGTGTAGAACTAGAGATTATAGATATGAAGTTTGAAGGTCTATTGCCTGCATTGGTAACAGATGATATTGACTTTATTATAGCTGGAATGGTTGCTAAGCCAGAAAGAGCAGAAGTAGTTGATTTTTCTATACCATATTATCAAGCTGAGCATAAAATGCTAGTAAATATTGCTAATAAGGATAAGATAAAACATAAGGAAGATTTGGCTGTACTAAATGTAGGAGCTCAAAAAGCCACTACTCAAGAAGCATTGATTCTTGAAGAGCTTACTGTTGGCAACTATATAGGTATAAGCAAGGTGCCAGATTTGGTGCTTGAACTTCAAAACAATAAAATAGATGTAGTTGTTATGGCTGAGCCTGTAGCACTAGCTTATGTAAGCCAAAATGATAATCTATATATGGCAGAGGAAAGCCTAGGAGTAGAGCCAGGATTAGCAATTGCTGTAAATAAGGGCAATGCTGATTTACTAGAGCTAATAAATAAAGTGGTGGATGAAATGATTAAAGCTGGAGAAATCCATAAGCTAATGGAAGAAGCAACTGAATTGGCTAAGTAAATAAAGCTTGAAAAAATAGCATTAAAAAAAGATGTGGTACTTTATAAAAAAGTTCTGCATCTTTTTTTTACTAAAATTCAGCTCTTAATCTATGAACATAAATACCTAAAAACTGGACATATTAAAGGATGAATTATTATGAACAAATTTAATATGGAGGTTAGTTATGTCTGAAAAGGTAAGTAAAAGAAAAAAATTAGGATTGTAACGAGGTCTAATGTCCCCACTTCTACAAGCGGTCGGGTACCTATTAACTCAACAGGTGGCGAGTCACAATCTCCCACCTCGTTGCAGCAGTGTGTAGAAACTGCAAGCAGTTTCATCCAAGCTTAAAAGCCATTAAGCAAATAATAGAACACTTAATCCCTCCTAACACATAATATAGGTGTAAGGAGGGATTTTTATGTATGATAATACAGTAGCTATAGCAAGAATTATGGGTGGCAATATTTATCCTGATATTGAAGGATTAGTATATTTTAATGATGTAGAAGGTGGAACTGAAGTAATAGCTAAGATTTGTGGTTTACCCCTATATAAACCAGCTACAAATAATAGTCAGCCAATAGGACCTCATGGTTTTCATATTCATGAATATGGAATATGTAGAATCACAGATCCAAATAATCCTTTTGAATCTGCTGGAGGTCACTATAATCCAACAAATCAACCTCATGGCAACCATATAGGGGATTTTCCAGTTTTATTTTCTAATGATGGATATGCTATGATGAAATTTTTCACAGATAAATTTAAACCAAGTGAAGTATTAAATAAGTCTGTGATGATTCACGAGAACCCTGATGATTATAGAACACAGCCAGCAGGAAACTCTGGTAAGCGAATTGCTTGCGGGGTTATTTGCAAAGTAGAATAAAAGGTAATGCTAATTTGCATTACCTTTGTCTTTGTTAATAGACATTATTATATTTTGAATATCACAAAATGAAAATCCAAACTAAAGTTATGGTATAATGAGTCTATGTGTTTAAAATATTTAAAGAGGTATGATTATATGAAAAAGGTTAAAGACATTTTTATAGATTATAAAATAGGGGAAGCTTTAGGAGATGCTACAGTTGAAGCAGTAGTTGTAAGTAAAGAAACCAAGACCCTGGAAATGAATATTATTTCTGATAAACATATTGAGGATATGGACTTAGATAATCTAAATATCTTTATTAGAGAAAGATTTGCCCTAGATGATTCTAAAATATTGGTAAAATATAGCAGTGCCCTTGAAAAAAAGCCTATAGAAGATCAGCTAGATAAGATAGTTCTTATATTATCTGAAAAATATCCAGTTTTGAAGGCTGCACTAAGCAACTGTGAGTATGAAACATTAAATGATACTATAACCTTTAATTTTAAAACCATTGTATCGGATTATTTAAAATCCAATGGATATGACAAAGAAATCCAAGGAGAAATTGAAAACCAATGTGGCAGTATATACAAAATAAATTTCGTAGACAATATAAATAGTGAAGAAATATCTAAGCTAAAGGAGGAAATCCAAGCCAAGGAATTCCAACTTATACAAGAGCAAGAGCAAAATATTGTACAAAATACAGCAAAATATGTTTTTGAAGACAAAGAGGAAAAGAGCAAAGAAACAGATACAAAGAAGGGAGATTCTTCAGTGATTTTAGGAAGAAGCTCTAAGAATAAGGAACCTATTGTAAAAATAATAGATATATCCCCTGATGAGGGAAAGGTTGTTATTGAAGGTGAAATATCAAATTTAGATTCCAAGGAATTAAGAAGTGGGAAAACATTGGTATCCTTTGACATATATGATGGTACTAGTTCTATTACCTGTAAGTCTTTCTTAAAGCCTGAAGGAGATGGAGAAATAGTAGCTAGATTAAAGAAGGCTAAGGGTGTTCGAGTCACAGGAAATGCTAACTATAGTACTTTTTCTGAAGAAGTTGAGCTTATAGCAAATACAATAATCGAAACAGGTGGAATGCGAAAAGTAATTAGGCAGGATAAGGCTAAAGAAAAGAGAGTAGAGCTTCATATGCATACTCAAAGTAGTCAAATGGATGCAATGACCAGTGCTAGTGATTTGATAAAGAGAGCCATGAGCTGGGGGATGAAATCCATTGCTATTACTGACCATGGAGTAGTACAATCCTTTCCAGAGGCTCACAATCTATTAGGTAGAGATAACCCTGACATGAAGGTTATATATGGAGTAGAGGCATATCTAGCTCCTGATAAGAAATCTTCAGTAACAAACGACAAAGGTCAAAGCATAGATACAACCTATTGTGTTTTTGACTTAGAAACCACAGGTTTTTCAGCAGTTACTGAAAAAATCACTGAGGTAGGTATTATGAAACTAAGGGATGGCAAGGTAATTGATCAATTTTCTTGCTTTGTAAATCCACAAAAGCCAATACCAAGTAGGGTTGTAGAGGTTACAAACATTACAGATGATATGGTTAAGGATGCGGAGACCATTGATCAGGTATTCCCAAAGATACTTGATTTTATCAAGGATTCTGTCTTGGTTGCCCACAATGCTAGCTTTGACATAGGCTTTTTAAAGCAAAATGCCAAGGTTCTAGGCTATGATTTTGATTTTACCTATTTAGATACCTTGTCCCTAGCCCAGGAACTCTTTCCTGAATTTAAAACCTATAAATTAGGAAGAATTGCTAAGAGCTTAAATATAAAGGTAGAAGTGGCACATAGAGCTTTAGATGATGTTGATACAACTGTTAAGATATTTAATATTATGCTTGATATGCTAAAGGAAAGAGGAGCAACTACTCTGGAGGATATTCATTTCTATGCTTCAGATGAGGAGTCCAAAAAGGAAGAATATAAAAAGCTTAGAACCAATCATGCCATTATTTTAGCCAAGAATTATACTGGACTCAAAAATTTGTACAAGCTAGTAAGCTTTTCTCATTTAGATTATTTTTATAAGAAACCAAGAATTTTAAGAAGCCTATATAAGAAGTATTCAGAGGGTCTTATCATTGGTAGTGCTTGTAGTGAAGGTGAGCTATATCAAGCAATACTGCTTGGGAAATCTGATGAGGAAATTGAGAGTATAGCTAAAGAATATGATTATTTAGAAATTCAACCTATTGGAAACAATGAATATTTAGTTAGAACTGAACAGGTACCCTACAGAGGATATCTACAAGAGATAAACAAAAAAATAGTATCCTTAGGAGAAAAATTAAACAAGCCTGTAGTTGCTACTGGTGATGTACATTTTCTAGATCCTGAGGATGAAATATACAGACGTATCCTTGAGGCTGGTCAAGGATTTAAGGATGCAGACCAACAAGCACCGCTATATCTTAAGACCACAGAAGAAATGTTGGCTGAGTTTTCTTATTTGGGTAGTAAAAAAGCATATGAAGTAGTAGTAGAAAATACCAATATGATAGCTGACATGTGTGAACAGATAAGCCCTATTTCATCAGAAAAGGCTACACCACACATAGAGGGATGTGAACAAACTATCAAAGACATAGCCTATGGAAAGGCATATGAATTGTATGGAAATCCCTTGCCAGAAATAGTAGAGAAAAGATTGGTCAAGGAGCTGGATTCTATTATTAAAAATGGATTCTCAGTTATGTATATTATAGCTCAAAAATTGGTATGGAAGTCCAATGAAGATGGGTATTTAGTAGGCTCCAGAGGCTCTGTTGGGTCAAGTGTTGTAGCATATATGACAGGTATTACAGAGGTCAACGCCTTGCCACCTCATTATAGATGCCCAAAGTGCCAGTTTTCTGATTTTGCTGATCATGGATACAAGATAGGCTTTGACCTACCTGATATGGATTGTCCAGGATGTGGGGAAAAGTTAGAAAAGGATGGTATAGATATACCCTTTGAGACCTTCCTTGGATTCAATGGTGACAAGGAGCCTGATATTGATTTAAACTTCTCTGGAGAATACCAAGCAAAGGCACACAGATATACTGAGGTTATATTTGGTAAAGGTACTACCTTCAAGGCAGGGACCATAGGTACAATAGCTGATAAAACTGCATTTGGATATGTTAAAAAATATTATGAGGAAAGAAATATTCCTATAAGCAAGGCTGAAATCATTCGTATATCAAAGGGTTGTACTGGAATAAAAAGAACTACTGGTCAGCATCCTGGGGGAATCATTGTAGTACCTAAGGGTAGAGAAATCTATGAGTTTTGTCCTGTACAACATCCAGCAGATGACCCAAATTCAGATATTATTACCACTCATTTTGATTATCATTCTATAGATCAAAATTTACTAAAGCTGGATATACTAGGTCATGATGATCCAACCGTAATTAGGATGCTTCAAGATCTTACAGGTGTGGATCCTAAGGGAATTCCTATGGACGATAAAGCTACAATGTCCATATTCTCATCCACAGAGGCTTTAGGGGTAAGTCCAGAGCAAATCAATTCCAAGATTGGAACTTTTGGGGTGCCAGAGTTTGGTACAAAATTTGTTAGGGGAATGCTCTTGGATACAAGACCAAAGACCTTTGCAGATTTAATTTGTATATCTGGTTTCTCTCATGGAACCGATGTATGGCTTGGTAATGCCAAGGATTTAATCGATGCTAAAACTGTAACCATTGGGGAGGCCATATCAACTAGAGATGACATCATGGTATATTTAATTAAAATGGGACTGCCGCCAAATAGTGCCTTTAAGATAATGGAATTGGTTCGTAAAGGAAAGGCTCTGAAGGATCCAAAGTGGCCTGAATATGAAGCTCTAATGAGAGAATATGATGTACCTGAATGGTATATAGATTCATGTAAAAAAATCAAGTATATGTTCCCTAAGGCACATGCTGCAGCCTATGTAATGATGGCTTTCAGAATTGCTTGGTTTAAGGTTCATATACCTATTGCATATTATGCCGCATATCTTACTATAAGGGCAAAGGCCTTTGACGCTGAATTTATGATATTTGGAAAAGAGAAGGTAAAGGAAAAAATCAAGGAAATTGAAGATTTAGGCATGCAAGCTGCTCCAAAGGATAAGGATATGTATGATGATTTAGAACTGGTGCTTGAGATGTATGAAAGAGGATTAGATTTTTTACCTATAGATTTGTACAAGTCTCATGCTACTAATTTCTTGATAGAAGGAAATAGTCTGAGGCCTCCATTTAGTAGCATACCTGGTATGGGAACAGTGGCTTCGGAGGGTATATATAAGGCAGCACAGGAAGAGCCTTTTAGCTCTGTAGAGGACTTTAGAAAACGTGCCAAAATCGGTAATGTAGGTGTAGATGTTCTTAAGAGATTTGGTTGCTTCAATGGTTTGCCTGAAAGTGATCAATTAAGTTTATTTGATGTCTTATAAAGAGCATTATTAGAATATGGAGGAGAGATAATGAAAGTACGCAAAGCGATTATACCAGCAGCAGGCTTGGGTACAAGATTTTTACCTGCTACAAAGGCTCAGCCTAAGGAAATGTTACCTATTGTTGATAAACCAACCTTACAATATATTATTGAAGAAGCGGTTGAATCAGGGATTGAAGAAATATTAATTATTACTGGTAGAAATAAAAACAGTATAGAGGATCATTTTGATAAGAGTGTAGAGTTAGAATTGGAATTAGAAAAATCCGGTAAAACTGAGCAGCTTGAATTGGTTAGAAGAATTTCTGATATGGTAAATATTCATTATATTCGTCAAAAGGAACCAAGAGGTCTTGGACATGCTATATATTGTGCAAAGAGCTTTATAGGAAATGAGCCATTTGCAGTTCTTTTAGGGGATGATATAGTCTATTCCAAGGAGCCTTGCCTAAAGCAAATGATAGATGTATATGATGAATATAAAACTACTATTTTAGGTGTTCAAGAGGTTTCAGAAGATGATGTGGACAAATATGGGATTGTTGATGGAAAGTTAATTGAAGAAGGGGTATATAAGGTAAAAGGATTAGTAGAAAAGCCTTCTATTGGTGATGCACCATCAAATATAGCTATTTTAGGTAGATATATTATAAACCCTGCAATCTTTGAAATATTAGAAAATACAGCACCAGGTAAAAATGGGGAAATTCAATTGACTGATGGACTAAAGGCATTATCTCAAAAGGAAGCCATGTATGCATATAACTTTGAGGGACAGAGATACGATGTTGGTGATAAAATTGGATTTTTAAAGGCAACAGTAGAATTTGCTTTAAGGCGAGATGATTTAAAGGACGGATTTATGGACTACCTAAAGGAAATTGTTAAATAAGTCTTAGAAGAGACCCAAAAAGCCTTGCACTTTAAAATGTGCAAGGCTTTTTATCATAGTTTTATTGCCCAACGTAACTTGGCTGAACGAGCTCTGCCATTGGTGCTACATTCTTCTGCTGATGGACGAATAGGTTCTGGTGCTATTTCACTGTAGATTCCTTGACGAAAAAAGTGTTGGAAGGATTTTTTAACTAGGCGATCTTCTCCAGAATGAAATGATAGAATTGCAACACGACCACCCTTAGCAAGGGAATCAGGAAGTTTCTCCAAGAATTCATACAATACTTCTAATTCATTGTTCACGTCGATTCTCAAGGCCTGAAAACATCTTTGACAGGATTTTTTGATTTCATCATCTCGCTTCTTTTCTGGTATAAAATTAAGTGCATCCTTAATTACTTGTTGGAGATGGCTAGTTGTTGATATATCTCTTCCCTTTCTAAATTCAGATATTATAGCTTTAGCTATTACTTCAGCATGAGGCTCATCTGCATTTTCTTCCAACATACCCTGTAATTCATCAAGTGAAATATGCTTCAAACGAGCTCTTGCAGACTTGCCTCTATGTGGGTTTAGTCTTAGGTCTAGTGGTCCATCTGTCTTAAAAGAAAATCCTCTTTCTGGATTATCTATTTGCATAGAAGAAACACCCAAATCTGCCAATACAAAATCTAATGGGCCTGATTCTTCAACTATTTTATCAATATTAGAAAAGTTCATCTGTCTGACTTTTAGTATTTCGGAACCATAACCTAAATTATTTAGTCTTTCTTGAGTTTTTGGTAATTCAATAGGATCTACATCAGTAGCATATAATTGTCCCTTTGAATCCAAACATTTCAACATTTCTAGACTATGGCCACCGTAGCCCAATGTTGCATCTAATCCTGTTTGCCCAGGTTTTATCTGTAAGAATTCTAATATTTCTTTAACACAAATTGAGCGATGCATACCTGCAGGTGTACTGCCTTTTTGAATGACTTTTTCCACAGT
>CAYZZR010000045.1:0-13397 GCA_964482775.1 uncultured Tissierella sp.
TTATATAATGGCTACTGTGGCAGGATTATCCGGTTTTCTACTAGCTATAAGACAATTAAAGGATGAAAAGATGGGCATATGGCGGTGGACACTACCCATTTTAGTGGTATTTATAGCCTTAGTTGGAGCAAGGGTTCTAAATTTCATACTTAATCCCAGTGCCTATGGAAAGGATTTTCCTATATGGTCTTTATCCTATAGGAATCTCTCCATAATGGGGGGGTTGATAACAGGAACTCTGACAATAATAATATACTCTTTAGTTTATAAGAAGGATTTTTGGTCCATAATGGATAAAATGATTCTTCCTGCAGGTGTAGTAGTTATGCTTCTTAAAACAGGATGTTTTCTAAATGGTTGCTGCTATGGTAAACCTACTAAGAGTATATTTGGAGTAAAATTCCCACATAATCAATCGCTTATCGATTATATGGAAGTACTTTTTTATGAAGGAGCCTTTATAAGAACAGTACATCCTACTCAAATCTATGAAATATTCGGAGCAGGGATTGGCCTATTATTTGTATACACTATTATGAATAAGAGAAAGCTTCCCAAAGGATCTGGTGCACTAATCTATGCTATGTGGTATACAAGTGTTAGATTATTGATCCATCCTATGAGAACATTGCCCTATGAGAAGGTTGTTGTAAGTGTTTTTTATCCTATGTTTTATATAATTATTATAGTCTCTTTGTTTATTTTATTAATAAGGAGATGCCAGTACATTTTGGATTAATGGCTTTACTTTTTATATATATTGTATAAATAATTTATAGTAGTAAATAAAAAAGCCTGATTGAAATTTCAATCAGGCTTAAATCTTAACTAAATAATGGCTAATATTATGAAGTTGGCAACAAATAACAAGGTGGATACAATTAGTATTGGATGTACATCCTTCATTTGTCCTTTACAAAGTTTTACTATTATATAGAACATAAATCCAGTAGCTATACCATAGGAAATACTGTAGCAAAGTGCCATAAATATACCTGCGAAGAAAGCTGGGATTGCTTCATCTAAATTATCCCAATCAATTTCACTAAATGCTGATAGCATCATAATACCTACAACGATTAATGCAGGAGCAGTAGCTTGAGCTGGTACTAAACCTGCAACTGGTGCTAAGAATATACATGCTAAGAATAATAGGGCTGTAACTAAGCTAGTTAAACCAGTACGACCACCTGCACCGATACCTGCAGCACTTTCAACATATGTTGTAGTATTTGAAGTACCGAATATTGCACCGATTGAAGTAGCTGCTGCATCTGCAAATAATGCCTTATCCATCTTGGACTTAAATCCTGTACTTTCTTCCATAGCTCTTTCATCTTCTGCACTAAAGATACCACTCTTACGACCGGTACCTATAAATGTACCAATTGTATCGAAAGTATCAGATAAAGAAAATGCAAATATGGTCATAAGTACTAGTGGGATTTTCGCTGGATCACTAAATAATGACATCATACCATCTTTTCCAAAAGCTGCTCCAAAGGTTGTTCCTAATTCAGCAAATGATTCTCCTATTCCAGATGTAGTTCCTATTTGAGAGATATCTACAACTCCCATTGGGATACCTAGTATAGTAGTTCCTACAATACCAAGTAGGATTGCTCCCTTAACTTTTAATACCAATAATACAATTGTTAAAACTAGACCAATGATTGCCAATAAAACAGGTGCTGTATTTAGGTTTACTAAAGCTGGAACTGCTCCAGCGTCTGCAATTACTGTACCACCATCTAGGACTATATTATGTCCTGGATCGGAAGTAAAGTTGATTAATCCAGCATTTTTAACTCCGATATATGCTATAAATATACCGATTCCACCACCGATTGCATTTTGAAGACTTACAGGAATGGATTTAATTATAGATTTACGTATTTTTGTTACAGTTATAAAAATATTTACAATTCCACAAATAAATACCATAGCAAGTGCTTGTTGCCATGTAAAGCCTAAACCAAAGACTACAGTATAAGTAAAGAATGCATTAAGACCCATACCAGGTGCTTGTGCATATGGTACATTGGCAAACAAAGCCATAACTAATGTACCGACTACAGATGCAATTATTGTTGATAAAAATACTGCTCCCCATGGCATACCTGTTTGAGATAGCATTGATGGGTTAACAAAAATGATGTAAGACATTGCAAAGAAAGTAGTTGCTCCAGCTACTATCTCTGTTGATACATTTGTTCCATTTTCCTTGAGCTTGAAAAAATTTTCCACGTATAGTTCTCCTTAAAGTTATTTTAATAAGCACCTATATAATATAGTTTCCTTAATAGTAAATTTAGCGAGAATATACAAAAGCCCATAATTATGCTTAAATTATATATTACACTATAGTCGACTAATTTACGGTTGTCGGTAGAAACTTATGGCCCTTATCGCCAAGATTATATAGGTAATTACTAATGAAATATTAGTTTACCACAGTATTTATGACCAATCAAGAAAATATTGTGAATTTAAGCTTGTAGATAATCCCAAAATATATAGAATTGTCAAATAATACAATTAAATAGTTGGTATTATTTGAATTTCGTGTTATTATTTTGATAAGAAATAAAATCAGCTTGGGTAGGGGGATATTATGTTAGATAGAGTGTTCGTTAAAAGACTAAAAAAAATATGTATCTTTGTTGTAATTTTTACGCTTTTATTTATACTATTCTTTAATACATTGAAGTATACATTACCTTTTGTACTTGGATTTTTGATTGCTTTTTCTACAAAGAACTTCAATGCAAGCTTGCAAAAAAAGCTAAAAATCCCTGCTGGCATTTCATCTATTCTAACAACTACCATAGTGTTTGCGGTTTTAAGTACCCTTTTGACACTTTTAATTTATAAAGCAACAACTGAATCTATCATATTGTTATCCCAAATACCTAGTATAGATAAAATATCCGTATATATAGAAAAACTTCTTAGAGAAATAACTTCGATTATTGGACAGATTGAACCCCTTGTAGTTAGTAGAATATATGAGTACCTTCAAACTCTCCTAGCACAAATCATAAGTTATTCTATCAAGCTTCTAAATAGCATTTTATCCCTTGTTATAAGTCTGCCTTCAGTTTTTCTACTAGCAGTTATTACATTTATAGCCACTTACCTTTTTTCAAAGGATTTAGGGCTCTTTAGGAAAAGCTTTTATTCAATCTTCTCCTTAGAAGGAAAAGAGAAGATGCAAAATATAGTGGAATCATCTATAGCTATGACTCTTGGTTATGCTAAAGCATATTCTATAGTAGTATTTATAACTTTTGTTGAAGTCTTGATTGGTTTAAGCGTATTAGGTATTAACTATGCATTAATATTAAGTATATTGTGCGCTATCTTAGATTTGCTTCCTATTGTAGGTATGATTATGGTATTTATACCAATTGTAATCTATAAATTTTATATTGGTGAAACCATAATAGCTGTTGGATTGATTGTTTTATTTATTATTGTAACTGTAGTAAGGCAGATCATTGAACCAAAGATAGTTTCTCAAACTCTAGATTTGCATCCAGTTTTAATTCTAGGAGCTATATTTATAGGTTTAAAGTTAAGTGGAGTAATTGGAATGATATATTTTATTGCTTTATTAGTTGCATATAAGGTTTTAAGAAAAGTAAATGTATTATAGAAAAATTATATAGAAGGTAAGGTGATGATATGAAGACTACAGCAGCTTTTTTCGATATAGATGGGACAATATTTAGAAATTCTTTAATGATTGAGCACTTTCAAAAGCTTATTTCATTTGAGGTAATAGATCCTGAGATATGGTACACAAAAGTAAAAAAGGTATATCTAGAATGGGAAAAGAGATATGGAGATTTTGAGGAATATTTAGAGATTTTAGCTGGTGTTTATTTGCAAGAACTTAAAGGCGTTGATAGATCATATATAGATTATATTGCTGAGCATGTAATTAAATCAAATGGTGATATGGTCTACAAATACTCTAGAAATCAAATCGAATGGCATAAAAAGCAAGGGCATAATGTATTTTTTATATCAGGAAGCCCAGATTTTTTAGTATCAAAAATGGCTGAGAAATACGGAGCTACGGAGTATAGAGGAAGTCTTTACAAAGTTGATGATAAAAACAGATTTACTGGTGAAATAGTGAAAATGTGGGATTCTGTAAGCAAACAAAAAGAGCTCAACAATCTAATTGAAAAATATGATGTAGATTTAGTAAGTAGCTATGCATATGGAGATACAACTGGAGATTTTTCAATGCTTAAAATGATTGGCAATCCTGTTGCAATCAATCCAAATAGGGAGTTGCTACTAGAAATTAGAGCTGATGAGGAGCTTAACAAGAAAGCGACTATAATTGTTGAAAGAAAAAATGTAATTTATAAACTAGATTCAAATATTGAGCTATTGTAATAATTTCGTAAATTATTAATTGCAAATTTATATTAGAATATAATTAAGGTATACAAAAATTAAAAAAGGCAATAATTAGTCCTTAAGAGGTGATAAATATGAAAAAGCAATTAATATTATTGATTTTATTGGTAATTGGGATAAGTTTGGTAGGCTGTAATATTATAGAAGGGGCAGCAAATACCGATAAAGAGATTTTACCTGCAGCTATTGGTGAAAATGAATTAAAGATAATTGATTATTTCCCATATCTTGAGAATACCTTGTTACGATATACAGGACAAGGGAATGAATTTGCATCACAAGATGTATATTTTGAGTTCATAGATGGTAATAGAGCACAAGTAAAGATAATTAACCCAGAAACAAATTTAGTAAAGGTTCTCGAGTTAAAGGATGGGATGTTGTCAGAGATATTTGTAGAAGGCGAGTTCTATCATATTGAAAATATGATTAGTTCAAAAGCTGAGAGAAAAGAGATTGTCCTAAAGGAACCTTTATCAGTAGGAAACAGTTGGACTACGGCGGAAGGATACACTAAGGAAATAAGCAGTATAGATAGTATGATATCAACTCCTAGTGGATCATATGTTGCTGTGGAGGTAACTACAACCTTTGAAGAAGGTAGAGTTCAAAAGGATTTTTATGCTAAGGGAATTGGATTGGTCTTAAGATTGTATATTGACGGAGAAACCGAAATTTCAACCACCTTGAATAGTATTGAAAAGACAAGCTTTGATCATGAGATACTGCTTTTTTATCCACATAAGGAGAATGAAAAAACTATTTATGTGAAGGATAATTTGAGTTTTAATACAAATGATAAAATAGAGAAATTAATTGAGTATAAATTGAAGAATCCACCAGCTGAAGAGCTTGGGATAACACTGCCAAGAGGAGTTCTAATAAATAGTATCCATCTTGATAGGACCCAATGGATTGTAAATGTAGATTTCTCTAAGGAGCTTCTAACGGAATTAAATGCTGGATCCTCCTATGAAAATGAAATATTGATCAGTATAGTAAGCACTTTAGGCAAATTCTACGATACTGACAAGGTTTATATTTCAGTTGAAGGTAGACCATATGAGTCAGGCCACTTTGCCATTAGACAAGGGGAAGTGTTTAAAGTAAATACAGGTGAAATTGAAGAATTCAAATAAAAGGTCCTCATTGAGGACCTTTTTCTTTGAAGATTATTGTCTTTCTTCTTCTTCATTTTGGTTTTTTTGTTGGTTCTTTTGCTGGCTATTCTTTTGTTGGTTCTTTTGTTGTTGATTGTTCTTCTGATTGTTCTTTTGTTTATTGTTCTTATCCATTACCAAAACCATCCTCCTATTTATTATCTGATTCAATAAATAGTATTGCTTTTATTCTTGTCTTTATTCAGGAAATATTAAAATTTATGCTTGATTTTCCACTTCTAAAATAAATCTAGAAATATCTACAGTTTTTTCATTTAATGACTTCATTGTCATAAGCGTTAGATGTTTCTTGGCACGTGTCATACCAACATAAAATAGCCTTCTTTCCTCTTCTAAAAGTTCAAGATTTCCTTTCTCAATGGATTCAATACTAGATGAGTTTGGAAATTCTCCATCAACTAAATCTATCATGTATACACTATCAAATTCTAAGCCCTTAGCTGAATGTATAGTTGACAAGGTGATAGTATTTTTATTGCTATGAGAATTGAGGCATAGATATTGCAAATGCTTTAACCTTCCTAAAAATTCACTTAAGCTTGTAAGATTCATTGCAATTAACTTTAAATAGAAAAGTATGTTTGATAGTGTATCATAGCTATAACCGAATTTCGTAGAATTTTCCTTTAGATACTCTTTGTATTCTAAATCCTTCTCTATATATTCAATGGCCTTACGAGGCTTTAGCTTAGATATTTTTTTAAAATCAAATTTTAAATCTCTTAGTGTGCGTTTGTAGAAATCGTTCAATCCAGGGAATTCAGAAATTCTATCAAACACATTCATTCTATAATCCAGGGTCTTTGCATAATTTATATGTTTTTTAGATATATATCCTCTGGTCTTATAGTAGAAACTTTCATAAAGTTCAAGATTCGTTGTATCTTCAGCAAAGGTCATAAAGTTTATAATATCTTGTAATATCCAATGACTGAAGAATCTTTGTTTAGTATCCTTCATATAGAAGGGAATACTATTTCTTTCTAAGATTTCTATTAAACCTATAGCTGAAAGATTATTTCTATATAGTATACAAGTGTTTTTTAAATCCTTATTGTATAATTCCTCCAATAGTAGCTTGTATTGATCTGTAATGGAGCTGACCTTTACAATATTTATAGGTTCAAGGTATCCATTGTCAGTTGATATATCTTTATTATATCTTTGTCTATTTGTTTTTATGAATTTGTTACAAATAGAAACAATATTTCTAGTAGAACGATAGTTTTTCTCCATGAAATAAAGCTGTCCATTTGTGTATTCCTTGTTAAAGTTCAGTAGTCCCTTTGGAAAGGCTCCCCTAAATCCATATATAGACTGGTCATCATCAGCAACTACAAAAAGGTTATTATGAGGAAGAGCTAATAGCTTGATTATGGTAAGTTGAATTTTTGAAGTGTCTTGTCCTTCATCTAGTTGAAAATAGTCGTATTTTTTTCGATATTTTTCTAATAAATATTTATTATTATTCAATATTTCCAAGGAAATACTTAACATATCGTCAAAATCTATTAGATTATTTTTTCTCTTATAGTCCTCATATATTTTAAATATATCCAAAAAGTTCTCTATATCTATTTTGTTGTTCTTCTTAAACTCTTGGGGAGTAATCATCATATTTTTGATATATCCTATATAGTTTATCAAAGAATCAAGTTTTTCCTCTGTTATATAATCCTTATTCAAATCAAAGTATATTTTTTTCATCAAACTATACTTATTAATTGAGTTTTTATCATCTTCAATTAGCCTATAGGTGATTCTATTTATAAAGGAATATTCTCTGATTAAGCTAAAGCAAAATGCATGTATAGTTGAAAAGTTAACTTGAGAGTTCTCGAGCTCAGGGAAAGTTCTATTGAATCTATCCTTCATATCTAAAGCGGATGATTTACTAAAGGTAATTGACAGTATTCTTTCTGGGCTTATATTATATTTTCTTATTAAGTTATATGTTCTATGAATTAATACCGTAGTCTTACCAGCACCAGGTACTGCCAATACTAAGGCAGGACCATTTATATGATTGCTTGCCTTTTCTTGTTCAACACTTAGTTTCATTTTTACCTCCAAAAAACATTAATTGTATAGATTATTTTCTATTTTAGCATAAATAATTTAGAATAAGTAGTAAAATGCAATTTTTATCTAGAATAAAGGGTAATAATATATTATAATTGTTATAGCAGCAAAGAGGGTGAACTTATGATAAAAAAATTGAATATAGGTAGTAAATTAAAAAGCTTTGATGATTATTTTATACAGCTAATCAATGCTAGGATAAAAAATAGGTATTTGGATATTTTTTTCTATAGAGCTACGGACCTTGGTGGGGCGGTGTTTATCAGCATTTTTACACTTTCATTAGTCTTGTTTGGAAGTAGAGAAAACAAGATTATTGGGGTAGAAGCCTTAATTGCATTGACAATTAGCCAGATTATTGTTCATAGTTTGAAAAAGCTTTTAAGTAGACAGAGGCCATACAAGATAATCGAGCAGCTTAATACCTTTGGTATTGATTTATCTGATTATTCATTTCCATCAGGACATACAACTGCTAGCTTTTCTCTGGCAACATCTTTAGCTTTAAATCTGCCAAAATTTGCTGTTATAGTTTTTTTCTTGGCATTGATTATAGCTATATCAAGGATATATTTAGGAGTTCATTATCCTACTGATGTTACAGCAGGAATTGTTATAGGTCTTGGAATTGCCTTAGTGGTACATTTATATTTATTTGAACTTGTTAAGGAAGTAGCGACAATATTAGGTATTAGCTAATATTTTTAGTAAAATAAAACAACAACAGTTTAGAGGGGGTAGTATAAATGATTATGACCAATTTTTTGAAAACTAGAAGATCCGTAAGAGAGTTTAGAAACAAGAAAATTAATCCTGAGATGCTTGATACCATCAAAGAAAATTTGAAGAACCTAGAGCAGGAATATGGTAAGGAAGATATTAAATTCAAGCTATATGAATATGGAGAAAACATATACAATGGTCTTAAGGGATTAGCAGGTTATGCTGGTGTAATGATTGATAGTCCTCATTATATAGCGTTAGATTTAAAAAATAAAGAAGACAAGACAGTTATTTTTAGTGCCTACTATATGGAGAAAATAGTTACTTCATTGAATGAATTAGGAGTAGATACTTGTTGGGTAAGTGTCTTTGATGTAGATATGGAAAGAAGAAAGGTTATATTTGGAGAATCAACAAATAATGTGGACTTTGTATTGGCTTTAGGCTATTCCAAGAGAAGAAACCCATTTGTTCAAGAGCCTTTTAGTGAAAGAATTAGCGTAGAAGAAATGGTTTATCACAATGAAATAGGCAAGTCTATAGATGCTGAATATTTAGAAGAAAGAGGCCTTGGAGATATATTCTTTTATTTAAGATTTGCTCCTTCAATCAAGAATAGACAACCATGGAGATTTATAGTTACTGATGATAAAGTTCATCTATTGGTAAAATATGATGACAAGCAAAATCCACCTTTAATAGATGCAGGAATTGCAATGTATTATTTCGAAGTATTGGCATATCTACAAGGAACTAAACAAAGATGGACATTATTGGATGGATTTGTTCATGAAGGAAATACCAACTATAAATATATTGCTGAGTACCAACTTTAATTTAGCTTAAAACACTAAAAGAAAAAGTAGAGAAAATCTCTACTTTTTTTATTATTTTATGTTAGACTATTAGTATGTGAGGTGCTATATGATTAGCTACAAGAGAAAAAATTATATGTTGCTTGCTGAAAATTTTTATAAAAATGATGATAAAGTAAAGGCCATAGACTTATACAATAAGGCTTTAGTATATGAAGGGGATTTAGACTCTACCTCGACTATATTATCTAATATAGCTATTATTTATGAACAGATGGATTTAATGGATCAATCTATAGATATGTATAAGAAAATTATCGACTTAGATAATGAAAATGTTGATGCCTATTTTAATATGGCTTTGATTGAGGAATATAGAGACAATATTGACCAAAGTATAAAGTTCTATGAAGAAGCAATAAAAATTGATCCTAGCTATAGTAGGGCCTATTATAACCTTGCTACTATTTATGATGAAAAGGATGAAAAAGAAAAGGCTTTAGAATATTATTATAAGGTATTAGAAAATTCTCCTGAGGATTTTATTACCTACAATAACATTGGTTCCCTATACGAAGAGATGGGAGATTATCCTAAGGCATTAGAGATGATAAGAAAGAGTATTGAAATAAATTCTGAATTTTTCAAATCCCTATTCAATATGGGAGTAGTATATAAAAGATTAAATAATCATAAAATGGCCATAGAGTATTATGATAAATCAAAGGAAGCTAATCCTAATTATCATTTTACTTATTTAAATTTATCTGCTATATATATAGAGGATAAGAAATATGAAAAAGCTATCGAAGTATTAAGTGAAGGAATAGAGAGTTGTGAAGATGCGCATAACCTTTATTATAATAGAGCTTGCTGCTATTCCATTCTAAAGCGGGCTGATATTGCACTAGATGATATAAAAAAGGTAATCCAGCTTCATCCCAGTGGAATCTACTGGATATCAAAAGACCCTGATTTTGAATGGCTCTATCAATTTGAAGAGTTTAGAAATCTAATTGATAAAGATAAGTCCTATGACTATTTGTATGAAAGGAAGGATTTTAACATATGATAATAATAAAAACAGAAGAAGAAATACAGAAGATGAAAAGGGCAGGAGAAATACTTGCTGATGTTCATAAGGAAATAGCAAAGATGATAAGGCCTGGAATTACAACAATGGATATAGATAAATTTGTTGAAGACTATCTAGAAAAAAGAGGAGCTATAGCAGAGCAAAAAGGCTATCATGGATATCCATATGCAACATGCGCCTCTGTTAATGATGAAATTTGTCATGGATTTCCAAATGAAAGAATTATAGAGGATGGAGACATAGTTTCCATTGATATGGTAGTAAATTTGGATGGATGGTTAGCAGATTCCGCATGGAGTTATGGCGTGGGAAATATTTCTGATGAGGCTAGAAAGCTTTTAGATGTAACAAGAGAATCCTTGTACTTGGGTATAGAGCAAGCAGTAATAGGAAATAGAATTGGGGACATATCCCATGCAATTCAAAAGCATGTAGAATCAAATGGTTTTTCAGTAGTAAGAGATTTTGTTGGTCATGGAATTGGAGCTTCAATGCATGAAGACCCACAGGTTCCTCATTATGGGAATCCTGGTAGAGGAGTTAGATTGGTTGAAGGAATGGTGCTAACAATAGAACCAATGGTTAATGTTGGGACCTATAGATTAAAGGTAGATGACAATCAATGGACTGCTAGAACTTTAGATGGAAAGTTATCTGCACAATACGAGCATACATTGGCTATTACAAAGGATGGTCCAATAATAATTACTGATCAAGGTGAAGAGAGAAGTTAACTAGAAGTAATATTTGGTAATAGGTGAGGAGTGATTTAGTGGCTAAGAAATACACAAAGAAGGAAGAAATATTAAATGGAGTTACCCATGGAATTGGAGTAATCTTTGGGATAGTGGCTTTAACAATACTTCTATATTTAGCTATAAAAAAAGGTAGTGTATCAGAAGTTGTAGGCTTTAGTATATATGGTGCTTGCATAATATTGATGTTTCTCTCATCCACCTTGTACCATAGTTTTACAATTGATAAAGTTAAAAAAATATTAAGAGTCTTTGACCATTCTTCAATATTTTTATTTATTGCAGGAACATATACTCCTATTGTCTTATTGACCCTAGAGGGAAAGCTAAAGGTAGGAATGTTAGTAGGAGTTTGGACCATTGCTTTTTTAGGAGTATTATTTAAGATATTTACTTTTGGAAAGTTTGACAAGTTTAAGGCCTTATCATTGCTAATATATATAGGCATGGGTTGGATCGCAGTAGTTCCTGTAAAAGCAATTATAAATGCTACAAGTATAAACTTCTTTTACTGGATACTAGGTGGAGGCTTGCTTTATACTGTTGGGACTATTTTTTATGGAAGCAAAAAGATACCTTATAATCATGCCATTTGGCATTTATTTGTATTGGCAGCAAGTGTAACACATTTTCTAGGAATAATGTTTTATTTAGCATAAAGATGCAAAATAGATAACATTAAAAGCATTAGGATAGACCTAGTGCTTTTTGGCTTTTAAGTATCTACGACAAATTTATCAGTGAGGAAGATATATGAGTAAGAATTTGAATTTAGTAGAAGGGAAGATTAGAAGTACCTTGGTTGGGCTTGCTATGCCCATTATGGGGACGTCATTTATTCAGATGGCCTATAATTTAACCGATATTATGTGGTTAGGTCGCCTTAGTACAAATGCAGTTGCAGCTGCAGGCACAGCAGGTTTTTTTATGTGGTTTGGATCGGCTCTTATTATGATTTCTCAAGTAGGTGTGGGAGTAAACGTAGCACATTGCTATGGTAGAGGGGACAAAGAGGAGAGTAAAGTATATATATCAAATGGTTTTCGATTAAACATAGTAATTGCTTTATTGTACTCATTATTTTTGATTGTATTTAGAAATAGAATAATTGGATTTTTTGATATAGGAGATTCAGAAGTAATAGATATGGCTATACAATATCTAACTATTATTGCTATAGGAATTGTATTTCATTTTTTGAATCCGATTTTTTCAACTACTCTTAATAGTACAGGGAATAGTTTAACGCCCTTTAAGGCAAATACTTTTGGTTTGATTTGCAATATTTTATTAGATCCAATATTGATCTTTGGATTTGGACCAATTCCAACCCTAGGAATAAAAGGAGCAGCCTTGGCCACAATACTATCACAGCTTTTGGTTACTATCATATTCGTTATTCTAGGGAAAAATGGACAAACGGTTTATTCTCATGTAGATTTATTTTCAAAAGCAGATATGAAAATTATCAAAAGTATAGTAAAATTAGGGTTACCGCCTTTTGTTCAAATAGGACTACATGCTGGTATAAGTATGGTTATAACCAAAATTCTTGCTGGTTTTGGACCAGTTGCAATTGCAGTTCAGAGTATCGGATCACAAGTCGAGTCTATATCTTGGATGACATCTGAGGGCTTTTCCTCTGCTATAACTGCATTTTTAGGACAAAATTATGGTGCTAGGAAACTTGATAGAGTTAAGGAAGGATACAAGGAGGGGCTACAAATATTAGCAGCTATTGGAGTATTTGCTACTTTACTTTTAGTGTTTGCTGCGGAACCTATATTTACATTGTTTGTACCCAATGATCCCTTGGCCATAAAAGAGGGTATAAATTATTTGAAGATACTAGGTGTATCACAATTTTTCTTAGCAGTTGAAATTGGTTCATCTGGAGCTTTTAATGGCTTAGGTAGAACCTTGATACCTTCTTTTGTAACAGGACTCTTGAATTTACTCCGAATCCCAATGGCTCTTATTCTAAGTTCAACTGCCTTAGGGCTTCTAGGAGTATGGTGGAGTATTACTATTACTACAATTTTAAAGGGTATCATTTTATACTTTGGGTTTAAATTGGTACTTTCAAAGTTAAAGTTGGAGTATACTTAAATAGTTTATATGTTAGGTTGTGAGTGATTTGATTAGTAATTATGAATTAATATTGAGAATAATTTTATCAGCAATCATAGGTGGTTCTATTGGAACAGAGAGGGAAGTGAGCAACAGACCTGCTGGTTTAAGGACTCATATTCTTGTAAGTGTGGGTTCAACCTTGATTATGCTAGTATCCATGTATGGATTTGAGAAT
>CAYZZR010000046.1:0-1896 GCA_964482775.1 uncultured Tissierella sp.
CACGTAAAATTAACTCTATAGCTTCATTTGGTACAAATTTAGGCTCTGTCGTCATAATGGTTTTCCCTGCACCACTCATAGGTAATTCATCCTTGGCTCTTTCTTTTTTATGAGTATTTTCCATATTTGGTAATACTAAAAGTTCCATAAAACGTTTAATAAATGTAGATTTTCCCGTTCTTACTGGACCTACTATTCCAGCATATATATCTCCGTCTGTTCTATCAGCTATATCTTTGTATATGTCGAAAGCTTCCACTTACTTCCCCCCTCAAATACATAAATTGTATGTCTTCAACCTTGTTATATATATACGTGAAAAGATTAGAATTATTACAAGCTTTGCAAATATTTCTATTTATAAATAATAAAGGACCTGCTTATTTTAGCAGGTCTTTTGTATCTTCTTTAAAATGACGGATTGAAGTCACTATATGTTTCTTTGAAGCTTAAGTTGTTATTCTTAGCGATATCTTCCATTTCATGTTTTTTATCTCTACCCATCAATTTTATAACAGACTCTTTTACATTATAACTATTGTATAAAACATTATATATTTCTTCTGTAATAGGCATTTCTACACCATATTTTACTGCTAACTCATAAGCAGACTTAGTTGTCTTTATTCCCTCTACTACCATTCCAACCTTCTTAGTTGCTTCTTCAATTGAATATCCTTCACCTAAAAGTATTCCTGCTCTTCTATTCCTACTATGCATACTTGTACATGTAACAATTAAATCTCCAATACCAGATAGTCCAGAAAAGGTATTTGAATTAGCTCCTAGCTTGATGCCTAATCTAGCCATTTCAATCATACCTCTAGTCATCAATGCTGCTTTTGAATTGTCACCATAACCTAAACCATCTGATATACCTGCTCCAAGCGCAATAATATTCTTTAGGGATCCACCTAGCTCAACACCGATTATATCTGGGTTTGTATATACTCTAAATGTAGGAGTTGTAAATATATCCTGAACATATTCAGCAACGGATTTACTTATAGATGCAGAAACCACAGTTGTTGGTAAATTTACAGCAACTTCTTCTGCATGGGATGGTCCTGATAGAATCGCATAATTATTTTTTGGTAATACATCTTTCACAATTTGTGATATTCTTAACAAAGTGTCATTTTCTATTCCTTTGGCTACATTTACTATAATTTGCTCACTTCTTATATATTTTTTTGCCAAATTTAAAGCTTCTCTTGCTCCTTGAGTTGGTACTGACATCAATATTATATTTTTATTTCTAACAACTTTCTCTATATCATCACTTACCATAAAATTATTAGGCAAAATAACATTAGGCAAATATTTTTTATTTTCTTTAAATTCATTCATTTCTGCAACTTGATTTGCATTTCTAACCCACATATCAATGTTGTAGCCTTTATTTGCTAATAATATTGCCAGTGCTGTCCCCCAACTGCCTCCTCCTAAAACCCCAATAGTATCAATCACAAAATCACCTGCCTAGTTTATTTTCATTTCCATTTATTAATCTCTTGATATTTTCTTTATGCCTATAAATTCCTACTAATCCCAATATGACAGTAGTAAGAAAAAAACTTTGATTAAAGGCACTATTATAAATTAAACTTATTATTGGCACCATAATTAAAAACATTATTGATCCTAAGGAAACATAGCGAGTCAATAAAGCTGTCAAGATACCAATTATAACAGAAATTAATGCAACAGGAAAATTTAATACTGCCAAAGCACCAATTGTAGTTGCTATTCCTTTACCACCTTTAAACTTAAGAAAAACAGGCCAATCATGACCTATAACTACAAATATAGTAGCTATGAAGCCCCCTAATTGTCCCATAATATTGATGCCTATCAGTACTGCTAGTATTCCCTTAGAAAAATCTAGCAAAAACG
>CAYZZR010000046.1:1906-3418 GCA_964482775.1 uncultured Tissierella sp.
CTCTTACTGCATTTGTTGTTCCAGAGTTTCCACTTCCATAAGACCTTATGTCCATCTTCTTAAAAATTCTTCCTATTAAATATGCAGACGAAAAACATCCTATTAAGTAAGATAGAATTATAATAAGCACTATGTCCATATATTATTCACCTTTTTCTCTTAAATCAAACTGAATCGGAACTCCACTAAATCCAAAGTGATTTCTTATCTGATTTTCTAAATATCTTACATATGAAAAATGCATTAGTTCTTTATCATTTACAAAGATAACAAACTTTGGAGGTCTAACAGATACTTGAGTTCCATAGTAAACTTTGGCTCTTTTTCCCTTGTCTGATGGAGGTTGATTCATTAAAACCGCTTGGTTTAATATATCATTTAATACTCCTGTACTTATTCTTAAATTATGATTGTTGTTTACAATATTAAGTAGTTCAAGTAGCTTATTTACTCTTTGGCCAGTTTTTGCAGAAATATATACTATAGGAGCATAATTAATAAACCCTAAGGTTTCTCTTATATCCTTTTCAAATTCTAAATAAGTTTTATCATCTTTTTCTACTATATCCCACTTATTGATTGCAATTATTATTCCTTTTCCGTTATCATGGGCATAACCTGCAACCTTAGTATCTTGTTCAGTAATACCTTCATTTCCATCAATAACCAATACGCATAAATCAGCTCTATCAATAGCAGTTAATGTTCTTACAACTGAATACCTTTCAACATTTTCATAAATACTCCTTTTTCTTCTTAAACCAGCTGTATCTACAAAAACATAATTTTGGTCATTATATTGGAAATAGCTATCTATTGAATCCCTGGTTGTTCCAGGAATATTTGTTACGATCAATCTTTCCTCACCTAAAATATGATTAATCAAGGAAGACTTACCTGCATTAGGCTTCCCAATAAAAGCAACCCTTACCAAATCCTCATCATAATCAGTTTCTTTATCCTCAGGAAAATTCTCAATTACCCTATCTAATAGATCCCCTAATCCAAGAGCTTGTTCTGCAGATATAACCATTGGCTCTCCTAGTCCTAGTTCATAGAACTCGTATATTTCATCAGGTGTCTTAGGCGTGTCTATCTTATTGCATACAACTATAACTTCTTTACCAGATTTTCTAAGAATATCTCCAATTTCTTTATCTGCTGAACTTAATCCAGCTAGGCCATCTACTACGAATAATATTACATCTGCTGTATCGATAGCGATCTGAGCCTGTTTTTTTATATTTGACATTATAATGTCATCATTTTCTGGTTCTAAACCACCAGTGTCTATTAAGGTAAAATACTTGCCTAGCCATTCTCCCTCAGCATAAATCCTATCTCTGGTAACTCCAGGAGTATCCTCAGTGATAGCAATTCTTCTACCTACCAACTTATTAAATAATGTAGATTTTCCAACGTTAGGTCTACCTACGATTCCAACTATTGCTCTATTCATTTACTCACCCCTAATTTTAAAACATCTATAAACTTTTCTCCATCAACTTCAGA
>CAYZZR010000046.1:3428-11900 GCA_964482775.1 uncultured Tissierella sp.
TTTATTCCCAATTCCATTTCAATATCTTTAATAGTAGAATTATCTAAAAATATTTCTTCATCTCTCTTTAACATTACCTTAGGAATTATAACTGCATCATAATTCTTGTAACTCTTTAGTTGAGATATTAAATCATTCCCTGTTACTAAACCAGATACAGTGATAGTTTCACCAAAGAAGTTATTTTTTATTGGAACTACAGTAAATTCAATACCTTCAAATTTATTCTTGATTTTATTGGTAATCTTGATTATAAAATCATATGCTAAAGTTCCCGTAGCAATTATATACTTTTTCTTAATATCCTTGTTAACTTTTAACTCTTCTAATTGACTATCAATCTCATACTCAAAAGATTTCATCAATCCAACACCATTTTCATATTGTGGAAATCCTTCATAATTATCAAAAGATGGTAATTTGCACTTAGTTAAGCAATAAAACTCATCAGATGCAAATACAAATCTAGTAGCTTTTTTTTCAAGAAACTTATCTTGCATTTTTTCAATACTATCCAAAAGCTTTAGTGCAAGTTCTTTATCATACGGCCTTACTTGCTCTAGATTTTTTCTATATTTTGTGATACCTACAGGTACTACTGCTACAGACTCGATAGTTGGAAATAACATAGATAAATCATCTATTGTCCTCTCTAACTCTCCTCCATCATTAACACCTGGTACAAGCACAATTTGACAATTAACTTCCAAGTTAGCCTCATGAAATCTCTTCAATATTTCATAAACCTTGCCAGCATTCTTGTTCTTTAACATTTTAACCCTTAGTTCAGGGTTTGTAGTATGAACAGAAACATTTATTGGACTTAATCTATATTTGATAATTCGGTCTATCTCCTCATCACTCATGTTTGTTAATGTTATGAAATTACCTTGTAAAAAAGATAATCTAGAATCATCATCCTTAAAATAAAGTGTGTCTCTCATGTTAGGAGGTAATTGATCTATGAAACAAAACATACATTTATTCTTACATGATTTGGCTTTATCAATTAATGGATTTGTAAATATTATTCCCAAGTCTTCATTATAATCTTTTTCAATGTCAAACTCCCATACTTCACCATTAGGTTTCTGTATTTCAATCAATAAAAAATCATCAGAAATTAAATACTTGTAATCAATTACATCTTTTACTTTCTCACCATTAATAGATACAAGAATATCACCAGGTTCAATAGATAACTCTTCAGCTATACTACCTAGTACAATATCCTCAATTATATTTTTTGTTTCCATAACATTTCCTAATTCCATGTAATTGCCGCCTTCAAATTTTATAGTAAATGAGCAAGCCCACAGATATCTGCAGGCTTTTTAGTTTATATTCCAAATAATATTTTAGATTAACATTAATACAATGGGAATCTCTCACAAAGAGCATGAACTCTCTCAATGATTGCTTCTCTTTCATTATTTTCATCTAAAGCAAGAGCAATAATTTCTGCTATTTCTCTCATTTCATCTTCCTTCATACCTCTTGTTGTCATAGCTGGTGTACCAATTCTAATACCACTTGTAATAAATGGACTTTCTGTCTCATTTGGAATAGTATTTTTATTTGTTGCAACACCTATATCATTTAACAATGCTTCGGCTTTCTTTCCAGTTAAACCTTTTGCTTTAACATCAATTAAGATTAAATGATTGTCTGTTCCACCAGAAACAATTCTAAAACCATTCTTCAGTAAGCCTTCTGCTAAAGCTTTTGCATTTTTTACAACTTGTTCTTGATATCCCTTAAAATCATCTTGAAGTGCTTCTCCAAAAGCAACAGCTTTTGCAGCAATAATATGCATTAATGGACCACCTTGAATTCCAGGGAATATTGCTTTATCAATTATCTTAGCATATTCTTCTTTACAAAGAATCGCTCCTCCTCTAGGTCCTCTTAAAGTCTTATGAGTTGTTGTAGTTACAAAATCAGCATAAGGAATTGGACTTTGATGCAATCCAACTGCTACTAATCCAGCTATATGAGCCATATCAACCATTAAATAAGCTCCAACTTCATCAGCAATCTCTCTGAACTTTTTAAAATCAATTTCTCTAGAATAAGCACTTGCACCTGCTACAATCATTTTAGGTTTTTCTTTAATAGCTATTTCTCTTACTGCTTCATAATCAATCATTTCAGTTTCATTGTCTACACCATAGTCAACAAAATTGTAATATAATCCTGAAATGTTTACTGGGCTACCATGAGTAAGATGTCCACCTTGAGACAAGTTCATTCCAAGTACTTTGTCTCCTGGTTGTAAAACTGATAAATAAACCCCTAAATTTGCATTGGAACCTGAATGAGGTTGTACATTTGCGTGATCAGCCCCAAATAATTCTTTAAGTCGATCGCGAGCTAAATCCTCAACTAAATCAACAACTTCGCATCCACCATAATATCTTTTTCCAGGATATCCTTCAGCATACTTATTTGTTAATTGACTTCCCATTGCTTCCATTACTTGTTTAGATACAAAGTTTTCAGATGCAATAAGTTCAATATGAGTTTGTTGGCGTTTTGTTTCATTTTCAATAATCTCCATAACTTTTGTGTCATACTTTGCTAGATTAGAAAAATCCATTAATAAACTACCTCCTCAGAATGTTAAAGTATTTTAATTGGTGCAAATATCAATACAATTATATATGAACTTTATCAATGATACAACCTATTTACTAATATTAACAATAAATATTTACATTGACTATCTTACAAAACTCTAGTCATTTTTATAGTTTCTTTGTTTGATTTAGCAACTCTTGTATCAATAATTCTTACAATAAAAAATGATACTATAAGAAACGCTACTCCAGTTCCAAAGCTTAGCAATTCATAGTTTGCATTACCTGAACTCTTAAAATAGCTATCACCCAATACAATTCCAGCTATTAAAAATACGAAAGGTATCATATAAATAATAAACATATATTTAAGAATACTACTTGATTCACCCTTTAGTTCAACTAGATCACCAACTTTTGCATCTATTGTATTCTTAATGGTTACAACATGAGTCTTTACTTCACACCCACCTGCACATCCATTACAGCTTCCACAACCAGATGCACGTCTAACCTCCAACTCAGCATTACCCTTGTTGATATGTCTTACAAAACCTACTTGTTCCATACTACACCTCCTACTATATCTCTCCAAAATAAATGCCATAAATTATATACCCATTATAACATATATTATTTAAAGATTCTAATCAATCCTATGAATCCATATGATCTCTTAATCAATTAGTCTAATGTGAACTTCTTCTAATTGTTTAACAGGTACATCTGTAGGCGCATCAGTCATTAAATCTGTAGCTGATTGTGTTTTCGGGAACGCTATTACATCTCTAATATTTGTGCTATCTGTAAATAACATTATAAGTCTATCTAATCCATATGCTAATCCACCATGTGGTGGTGCTCCGTATTGGAAAGCATCCATTAAGAAACCAAATTTACTTTGAGCTTCATCTTCAGTAAAACCTAAGGCCTTAAACATTCTACTTTGCAGTTTAGAATTGTTTATTCTAATGCTTCCTCCACCCATTTCGTCACCATTTATTACTATATCATACGCTTTAGCTCTAACAGCTTCAGGATTTGTCTCTAAAAGTTCGATATCTGCATCCATAGGATGAGTAAATGGGTGATGCTTTGCAACATATCTATTTTCTTCCTCATCATATTCAAAAAGTGGGAACTCAGTGATCCAAACTAACTTATAATCTCCTTGTGAAAATAGATTTAGTCTTCTTGCTAATTCATTTCTTAAATTTCCTAGACTATCATATACAACTGATAATTTATCAGCTACAATTAAAATTAAATCGCCTTTTTGACCATCAACTCTATCAAGAATAGATTTAAATTCCTCATCACTGAAAAATTTAGCTATTGGAGAAGTAATTCCTTCTTCACTTATTTTTATCCATGCTAATCCCTTTGCCTTATATGTTTTAGCATAATCCTCTAAAGATGTAATATCCTTTCTAGTAAATTTATCTCCATAACCTTTTACATTGATACACTTAACAGCACCTTTGTTTTCTATAGCACTACTAAAGACTTTGAAGCTTGAACCTTCAACTAAATCGGATATGTCCTTTAATTCAAATCCAAATCTTAAATCTGGTTTATCTACACCAAATCTTTCCATGGCTTCCTTATAGGTCATTCTCTTTATTGGTAGTTCTATTTCTACACCCTTTATTTCCTTAAATAAAGTATATAAAAGTTTCTCATTCATACTTAAAACATCCTCAACATCAACGAAAGACATCTCAATATCTATTTGAGTAAACTCAGGTTGTCTATTTGCTCTTAAATCCTCATCTCTAAAGCACTTAACTATTTGATAATATCTATCCATTCCAGAAACCATCAATAATTGTTTCATTAATTGTGGTGATTGTGGTAGTGCATAAAACAACCCAGGATTTACTCTACTAGGAACCAAATAATCTCTAGCACCTTCAGGAGTTGGCTTAGTCAACATAGGTGTTTCTATTTCAACAAAGTTATTATCATAGAAAAAATCCCTTACAACCTTTGCTGTTTTAGCTCTTAATTTCAAATTTTCTTGCATATATGGCTTTCTTAAATCTAGATATCTATACTTTAGTCTCATGGATTCTGAAACATTATCATCATCCTTTATATAAATAGGTGGAGTTTCAGATTCGTCTAATATTTTCAACTCTTCAGCCAATACTTCGATTTCACCAGTTGCTATTTCTTTATTTATAGATTGTCTAATACGAACCTTACCTCTAATGGCTAAAACAAATTCAGATCTTATTGTTTCTGCTTTTGCAAACAAATCCTCTGCCAAAGTATCATCAAATACAATTTGAGATATACCTGTAGTATCCCTTAAATCTACAAATATAATTGATCCAAGGTTTCTTTCTTTTTGAACCCAACCCATCAATACTACTTCTTCCCCTACATTTTCAGTTCTTAAAAGACCACACATATTAGTCCTTCTTAAATTACCCATATTTTCTCCCATTTTGAACCTCCTCAAAAAATAATAAACCTCTCATCTCTGAAATTCAGGGACGAGAGGTAATCTCGCGGTACCACCCTAATTAGGTAAACCTCACTTAAACATTATAACGCATTATGCGAGCAATCTATAGTGATTGCTAACTCAAAGATGTCTTCACTAAACTTAAGTATCGATTTTTCACCTATAATCGACTCTCTATAACCCATTGGTTTAGGTACTCCTTCTTCTCATTGTATATCATATTTTTAATTAATTATATTCTAATTAAATATTTCTGTCAAGCATCTTAAGAACCTTAAATCTTCCCCATTATTAGATCTCTCTTTTTGTCAATTTCTTCATCAATTCTTGTTAAATATTCCTTTATACTTTTAAAATTAAAAATTCTATTCAAACTATTGTTCTCTGGATTATAAATCTTAGTAGTTGATCCTACTCCAGCACCAACTATGCTTTCTTTTTCTTCCATAATAGAAATATTATAAATACATTCTAATCCTGCTTTTGAATATCCTATATTTTCAAAATTACCTAACATATTTTTTTGTCTATATAGGTAGTATGGTTTTAAATTCATTTGATTTGCAAAAATATTAGTTTCCTTTAGCATTTCTTTGATAGTATTTTGATTTTGCATTAAAATTTCATCTTTATGCTCATCAAAATTAGATCCTCTTTTTATTGCTAAGGTGTGAATCGTTAAATTATCTGGATTCAATTCTCTAATTATTTTTAAAGTATTCTTGATTTCTTTTACACCTTCATTAGGAAGACCAACTATTAAATCCATATTTATTATATCAATACCCATTTTCTTAGCTAAATCATAAGCCTCAATTATATCAAGATGGGAATGGTTCCTTCCAATGAGTTTTAAAGTATTGTCATTCATAGATTGTGGATTTATACTAATTCTATTTATACCTTCTTCATACAACATTCCTAATAATACTTTGTTTATTGTATCCGGCCTTCCTGCTTCTACGGTAAATTCCTTAATACTTTCTTTGCCAAAGTTATCATATACAACTCTAATAATCTCTCTTAACTTTTCTACTGGAATTGATGTTGGTGTTCCTCCACCTATATAAACAGTATTTATTGTATAAACAGACATAAATTCTTTTATATTCTTTATTTCATATATAAGCTTTTCTACATATTCATTTATATAGCAATTATATTTTTCTATCGACAAGGAAGGAAAGGAGCAATAAGTACATCTACTGGGACAAAATGGAATGCCTATATATAGACTGAACTTTTTTAGATCAAGGGGGTATAGATATTCCATTTGATTATTCGATATTTCAATTAACAAGTTGATTTTTTCTAAACTTATCTTATAATCTTTATTCAATATTTCTTTAATTCTATTCAGAGGAAGATCTTTTTGAATTAAATCATGTATTACCTTTGTAGGTCTAATACCTGTAAGTATACCCCAAGAATGGCTTTTATTTAATCCATCTGATAATGTATCAAATAGTGATTTTTTTATTCCTATTCTTAAGGTTTTTTCTTTATTTCTTGCTACATTTATTTTATTTGTGTTTTCTTTATAAGTAGATACAAGATTTTTATTAAAAAACAGATGACTTATAGCATATAAGTCATCTCCAATAGTTTCTAATTCCATCTTAATTAAATAACCATCTCTATAATCCTCAAAGGACTCAATTACATTAAATTTAGCATATGGGAAGAACACCCTTATAAACTCATAGATATCATGATTAAATTCATAATCTTTTGATAAAATATTTATCATTTATACACCTTCTTTACTTAAATAGACACTATTGCAAAAAAGGATTCGATACTTTTTCTGCCTTTATAGTAGATTGTTGACCATGTCCAGGTAATACTATAGTATTATCTGCTAGCACTAGTAGCTTTGTTCTAATAGAATTTAACAAAGTTTCATAATCCCCACCTAAAAGATCGCTTCTTCCAATAGATCCCTTAAATAAGGTATCACCTGTTATCAGATGATCATCAATTTTTAAGCAAATTCCACCTTTGGTATGACCTGGAGTATGAATCACCAAAGCCTTTAAATCTCCAAATTCTATAGTATCTTCGTCTTTTAATATTCTGTCTGGGATCAACTCAATAGAACCCATTACCATATTAAGAGATAAATTCTTGCTTGCATCACTTAAGAGTTCCACATCATCTTCATGAACCATCAAAGGAACATTATATTTTTTCTTTAGTTCTGTGACGCCTCCAATATGATCTCCGTGTCCATGTGTCAATACAATGAATTTTACATTAACCTTATTTTCATCTATGATTTTAATAATATCATCTATATCTCCGCCTGGATCTACGATTATTCCTTCATTTGATTCATCACTAAAAACTACATAACAATTTGCTGCATATACACCTGCTGGAATCCTATATATATTCAATAAAATCACTCCTAAAACAACCTTTTACTATCCAATAATATAGTTACCGGACCATTATTGGTAAGCTTTACATTCATATTAGCTCCAAATTCACCTGTCTCTGTTTTTATGCCCAATTCTCTAGTACGATTCACAAACTCTTCATAGTACTTGTTTCCCATTTCAGGCTTTGCTGCAGAGGAAAAGCTTGGTCTTTTTCCTTTTCGAACATCTCCGTACAAAGTAAATTGGGACACTACTAAAAGTTCACCATCAACATCTGTTAATGAAAGGTTCATTTTATAATTTTCATCTTCAAATATTCTAAGTCCTATAATCTTTTCAACAAGATAATTCAAGTCACTATTACCATCATCTTCGCCAACACCTAAAAGTACTAAAAGCCCATTAGCTATACTAGCAATGACATTTCCTTCAACAGTAACATTAGCTTCTGTTACTCTTTGTACCACAGCTCTCATTTGATTCCTCCTAGACTGTTACTCTATAAACATCAGTTATATTCTTTATTTTTCTTAATTTCCTCATTAAATCCTTCAATTGTTCAATATTATTAATCTCTAATGTCATGTTTAGGGTGACTACCTTTTCTTTATTGGTTCTAGCATTTAAGGATAGTAGTCCAATATCAGCATCTGTAACACGGGAAGCCACATCTGCCAACAATCCCGCTCTATCAAAAGCTTTTACTTGTATTTCAGCATTATATGATGCTTTCTTTTGGAAATCCCATGCAACATCTATTAATCTCTCTTCACTATCGGAAGAATAAACAATATTAGGGCAATCTGTTCTATGAATTGATACTCCCCTACCTCGAGTGATAAAACCTATAATATCATCACCTGGAACTGGATTACAGCATTTAGAAAATCTAACCTTTATATTATCTACACCTTTAACAACAATTCCTTGAGTTGGTTTCTGTGATTTCTTCTGTTGAGGCTGTTGCATTTTACTTTCAAGATAAGCAGCTTCATCTGTTATTTTGAAGTATTCATTATAATACTCTCTTAGTTTG
>CAYZZR010000046.1:11910-13186 GCA_964482775.1 uncultured Tissierella sp.
CCACTTGACTAAGGGTTACACTTCCATATCCGATAGATGCATATAGATCATCAATAGAATTTATGCTAACTTTAGAAGCAGCATTTTTTATCCATTCTTCCTTTAGTATATCCATTGCCTTATAGCCTAATCTCTTGATTTCTTTCTCAAGCATCTCTTTACCTTTAGCAACATTAAAATCACGGTCCTTTTGTTTAAACCATTGTTTGATTTTATTCTTAGCTTGGGTACTTTTTACAATCTTAAGCCAATCTCTACTAGGTCCACTTCCATTAACTGCTGTAATTACCTCTACAATATTACCATTTTTTAGTTTATAGTTTAATGGGACTATTCTTCCATCTACTTTAGCACCAACACAATTATTTCCAACAGCAGTGTGAACTCTATATGCAAAATCCAAAGGAGTAGAACCATCTGGTAAGTTTATAACATCACCTTTTGGTGTAAAAACAAAGACTTCATCTGTAAAGAAATCTATTTTTAAAGTTTCCATAAACTCTCGAGGATCATTTAAATCTGCTTGCCATTCTAACAATTGCCTTAACCAAGTTAATTTATCATCAAAATTATCTGATTTGCTAAAGCCCTCTTTATATTTCCAGTGAGCTGCAATACCATATTCAGCAGTTTTATGCATTTCGTATGTTCTTATTTGTACTTCAAATATCTCACCTTCACCACCTATAACAGTGGTATGCAAAGATTGATACATATTGGGTTTAGGCATAGCTATATAATCCTTAAACCTTCCAGGAAGTGGCTTCCAAAGAGTATGGACAATTCCTAGAGCACCATAGCAATCCTTTATATTATCTACAAGAATCCTTACTGCGGTTAAATCACGTCGAAAGAGCCACTCGGTAGTCCTAATATTTGCTCAAATTCTTTTCCTTGGTTATACATCTTTTTATATATACTATAAAAATTCTTTGGTCTTCCATTTATATCACTGCTGATGTCCATTTCCTTTAACTTCTCATCAAGAGTTGAAATAATCTTTTGAATATAGGCTTCTCTCTCTCGTCTTTTCTTAGCAACTTTTTCAACTAAATCATAATAATTATCTGGATCTAGATATCTTAGAGAAAGGTCTTCTAATTCAGATTTAATTTTTGATATTCCAAGTCTATGAGCTATAGGTGCATAAATTTCTAAAGTTTCTAAAGCCTTCTCTTTCTTCTTTTCCTCTGTCATATATTCAAGGGTTCTCATATTATGAAGTCTATCGGCAAGTTTTACTATAATTACTCTAATATCATTTGCCATTGCAAGA
>CAYZZR010000047.1:0-4527 GCA_964482775.1 uncultured Tissierella sp.
TACAAGAAATATAGCAATTAATAGACCACCGACTTTATGTGCTGGATGCCCTCATAGAGGATTCTTTTATGAATTAAGTAGAAAAAAAGATGTAGTAGTTGCTGGGGACATTGGTTGCTATACATTAGGTGTTAGTCAGCCTTATGATAGTATTGATATTACAATTGACATGGGAAGCGGTTTTGCTGTAGGGCATGGTGCACAGGCTATCTTTGATATGAATAATGGCAATAAAAGAAGAGTTGTAGCTGTACAAGGAGATTCAACATTTTTCCATACAGGAATCAATGGGTTGATAAGTACTGTATATAACAAAGGTAACACAATAAATGTAATTTTAGACAACAGGACAACAGGTATGACTGGCCATCAGGAAAATCCAGGTACTGGCTATTCTTTGCAGGGAGAACCAACTGAAGAACTTGATATTGAAGCTTTATCTAGAGCCTGTGGAGTTAAACATATAAGAAAAGTAAATCCAAATCAATTGGAAAAAATGGGCGATATCATAGATTGGGCACTTTCAATTAATGAACCCTCAGTAATCATAACTAGATGGCCTTGTGCAATTAAAAAGCTATCCCTTGAGGATAAAAATGAATTTCCAAATGTTTTTACTCAAAAATATCATGTGAATGATGAAATTTGTGTAGGTTGTAGACAATGTACAAAACTAGGATGTCCGGCAATTGAATTTCTTAATGAAGATAGAATCTCTTCTATAGACATAAATCAATGTGTAGGATGTAGCGTTTGTGAACAGGTTTGTTCAGGATTGGCTATTGGAAAGGTGGAAATATAATGACTAAAAGTATTCTATTAGTAGGCGTAGGTGGTCAAGGTACAATATTAGCTAGCAAACTTCTTACATTGGGATTGATGGATGCTGGTTATGATGTAAAAATGAGTGAAATTCACGGTATGAGTCAAAGAGGTGGCTCTGTATCTTCTCATGTACGATATGGAGTAAAAGTTGATTCTCCTGTTATAGAATTAGGTGATGCAGATCTTCTTATTTCTTTTGAGACTATGGAAGCTTTAAGATGGATGGATTATTTGAAAGTTAATGGTAAAGTTGTTGTAAATAAATTTGAAATTAAACCCTTATCAATTTCTTCTGGTAACCTTGACTATAGTAAAGAGATATTAAATGAAATTCAAAATAATGCAACTACTATTGTAATTAATGCAGAAAAAGAAGCTACATCTCTTGGAGATACCAAGGTTATGAATATGATTTTATTAGGCTCTATTATTAAACTGATGCAATTAAATGATATAAATTGGGACAAGATCATTGAAGAAAATTTAAAACCTAATTATATTGATATAAATAAAAGAGCGCTTAAGATAGGAATGAAATTGGTTTAAAAAACATTTAAGGGGTTGAAAAAAGTGTATTGGAATGAAAGAATAGAAACATTATCTAGAGATGAGTTGACATATATACAAAATGAAAGATTAAAGAAAATGATACGAATGATATATCATAACGTACCCTTTTATAGAAATAAATTTCAAGAAATTGGTTTAGTTCCAGATGATATAAAAGGTAAAGAAGATTTGAGTAAATTGCCCTTTACTACAAAATTGGACTTAAGAGATAATTATCCCTATGGATTGTTTGCCTCTCCCCTATCACAGATTATAAGACTACACGCATCCTCTGGCACTACTGGTAAGCCTACTGTAGTTGGTTATACTAGAGAAGATATAAATACTTGGTCAGAATTGTGCGCTCGTGCTCTTGTAGCTGCTGGTGCAGATAGCCAATCCGTTGTGCAAATCTCTTATGGTTATGGGCTCTTTACAGGTGGCCTTGGCCTTCACTATGGGGCAGAACATCTTGGTGCATCTGTGATTCCAATATCTTCAGGCAATACCGAGCGACAAGAAATGCTGATGAAGGATTTTCATACAACAATATTAGCATGTACTCCTTCTTATGCTATCTATTTGGCAGATTCACTAAAGGAACATGGAATATCATTAGATCAATTACATCTAAGGTCAGGAATATTTGGTGCTGAACCTTGGTCAGAAAACATGCGTAAAGAAATAGAATCAAAATTAAATATAAGTGCTCATGATATATATGGATTATCTGAAATAATGGGACCTGGAGTGGCTATTGAGTGCAGCTGTAAAACTGGAATGCACATATGGGAAGATCATTTTATCCCAGAAATTATTGATCCTGTAACCCTAGAAACATTGCCATTGGGCTCTTTAGGTGAATTAGTATTTACAACTATTACAAAGGAAGGAATTCCTCTTCTAAGGTATAGAACTAGGGACCTAACAGTATTGCATGAAGGCATCTGTCAATGTGGTAGAACCCATGTTAAAATGGATAGAATTAAAGGCAGATCAGATGATATGCTTATAATCAGAGGAGTCAATGTGTTTCCTTCTCAAATCGAAAGTGTATTGCTTGAATGTGGTGAAGTAGAGCCTCATTATCAGTTAATAGTAACACGAGAAGGTACTATGGATAAACTTGAAGTACAAGTCGAGGTTACAGATAGTTTATTTTCAGATAAAATTAGTAATTTAGCTATCTTGGAACACAATATTAAGAATAGAATATCTTCAGTTTTACAAATCAATCCTAAAATAACACTTGTAGAACCTAAGAGTATCCCAAGGAGTGAAGGTAAAGCAAAAAGGGTAATAGATAAACGTAATATTTAAGGAGGGGTAATATGATTCAACAAGTATCTGTATTTTTAGAGAATAAAGTAGGTAGATTAGAAAATATACTTCAAATTTTATATGACAACAATATAAACCTAAGATCCATTTCCGTAGCTGAGACATCTGACTATGGAGTATTCAGATTGATTCTAGATAAACCTAACCTTGCTATCGAAAAATTAAAACAAGCTGGCCTTATAGTAAAAGAAACTGTAGTTTTAGCCCTAGAAATCAATGATTCCCCTGGTTCAATGCTAGGTGTAATTAAGGAATTATCAAGTAATTGTATATCAGTTGAATATACGTATTCTTGTCTACCAATTCATGAGGATAAGGTTATTATTATCATTAGGGTAGATAATATTGAAAAAGCAGTAGAAACACTAAAGCATAGTAATAATGCTAGAATATTAGAAAAATTCTAAATCGTCAAATTTCCTATATAATGTGATACAAAACTCCTATTTGAATTTATTAGTTTCTGTATAGAACAAATCATTCAATAGGAGTTTTGTGTTTGGTTATTAAATAAAACATAGTAATTTAGAACTATATGTGAATGATATTTATTAAATGGATTAATAATTGGGTAATATAATAAATATGACATTTATTGATTTAGGTATTTAGATATATTATAAAGAATAGAAAGGATGATTTTCATGTCTAATATGTTAGATAGAGCTAAGCTAATTGAGGATTATGTTATTGCTTTTAGAAGGGATTTACACGAGAATCCAGAACTTAGTGGTGAAGAATATAGAACACAAGAAAAAATCATGGATAAGCTAGATAAACTAGGAATACCTTATAAAAAGTGTGGAAATACTTCATTAATAGCCACTATAAAAGGAAATAAATCTGGAAAAACCATAGCCTTAAGAGGCGATATTGATGCTCTTCCAATAAAAGAAGAATCAGGTGTAGAATTTGCTTCTAAAAATCCTGGTATAATGCATGCTTGTGGACATGACACTCATACTTCTATGCTCCTTGGTGCCGCAAAAATTTTATCAGAAATGAAAGATGATATAGCAGGAGAAGTAAGATTTTTCTTTCAAGAAGGTGAAGAGACTTTTACAGGTGCAAAAAAAATAATTGAAGCTGGTGGCATGAAAGGTGTAGATGCCGCTTTTGGTATTCACAATATGCCAACAATAGAAGTCGGACAAATTGATATCAGCCCTGGCTATAGATCTGCTGGATGTGATACTATATATGTTAAGTTTGAAGGTGTATCAGGTCACGGGTCTGCACCACACCTTTCTAAAGATACAATTCATCCTGCATCTATATTTGTAACAGATTTACAAGGAATAGCTACAAAAAATGTTAATCCTCAACAGCCAATAGTGCTTTCTGTAGGAAAGTTCATTGGTGGAACTAAAGCCAATATTGTTGCAAAGTTTACTGAGCTTGAAATTTCTATGAGATATTTAGACGAAGAAACTAGAAGAATAGTCCATGAAGCTATTAAAAGACATGCAAAGGCTATTGGTGAAGCTTACGAAATTAACGTTGAGGTAATTATCGAAGATAGCGCTCTTAGTATTTTTAATGATGATGAGTTAGCAAAGTTAGCCGAGAAAACTGTTGAATCTGTTTTTGGTGAGAATAAAATTGCTAAGACTCCAACTATGATGGGATCTGAAGATATGTCCTATTACTTCCAACATGCTAAGGGACTTTATGCATGGCTTGGATCTGGAAATAAGGAAAAAGACTGTATATACTATCCTCATCATGAAAAGTTTAAAGTGGATGAAGATGCCTTGAAATTTGGAACCGCAATGTATGCACAATTTGCTTTAGATTTTTTAAATAACTAAT
>CAYZZR010000047.1:4627-10639 GCA_964482775.1 uncultured Tissierella sp.
AAATTTGGAACCGCAATGTATGCACAATTTGCTTTAGATTTTTTAAATAACTAATTAAAATTAGAATACATTGTTTGCTAGATATCGTTTGATGCCTTCAAAAGTCTCATCACTGATTATATGTTGGATTCATCATCTTTTAATATTCCTACAGCACTACTTACACTAGGCTTACTAAAGTTAAATTCTCTTGATTCATACATATACGTTTGGTTATCATTAGCTAAAAAAGTAAATTATTATCATTGTCTTTAATAGAGGCCAAGTAATATTTTCTATTAATTAGATAGAATTATGAAGTATGTTCAATACAGTTGATAAATCTTCAACTGGTATTTGTCCTGGTGCAGAAGTTTGACCTACTGCTCCAAACGTCATTGAGGATCCAAAAACTTCTCCCGCTAATCGACTAATAACTCCCATAGGTCCCATTGATATTGTTATAATCGGACGATCAGCATATTTCGTTTTCATTTCATTAGTAGCATCTAATAGAGTTATAACATCCGCAACACTTGTAGGCATAAGTCCTATCTTTAATATATCTACATTCATATTTTGCATCTTTTTTAATCTACTTATGATTTCTTCTTTAGGTGGTGTTTTTACAAAATCATGATTTGAACCAATAACAAGTGATCCTGCATTATGAATATTTCTAATATTTTCAAATACTACATCATCACCTGAAAACACCTCAACATCTATTAAATCTGCATTTCCACTTAGAGCTACTGCTTTGTTTAAGGCAGTATAATCCTTCATTGATATTTCTTTTTCTCCGCCTTCTTTTTTTGTTCTAAATGTAAAGATAATTAGTAAATTTGGTATTAAACTTTTTAGCTTTTCTAACGTTTCCAAGACACTTTCTATATCAAAAGAAGCCTCAAAAAAGTCCACTCTCCACTCAACAGCATCAATATTCATTTCACTTAGGTTTTTTGCCTTATCAAGAATTTCATCTTTTGATTTTCCTACTATAGGTACAATAATTTTAGGAGCACCTTCACCAATTCTTATATCCTTTACTTTTACAATTTTCATTATATATCCCCTCTTTATTTTTGTACAATATAATTATATTATAATGTATATTAGAAATAAATGAAATGCTCCTTCTTTAATTAGACAGTTAAAATTACAAAACTGTTTATTAAAATAGGAGCACTCCATGCTATACTGTTCTTAAATCATCAATCTTAGATACTATATTTTATTATTAGATCTGGATTCAAAACTCTAAATGCAAAGGATTCCGTTGCAAAGAATTTTACTGTTTCGCTGGTATGAGATTGATACCCAATTGAAAAATCTCTTCCAATAGTTAATTCTAAATCTTCATGATTATATGGTAGTAAATATGCACCATCTATTACATGGCTTAATATTATGTCTCCACCAATTAATTGTTTAATTCTTTTATCCAAAGGATATGCTGTTTCTTTGGACAGGATTTTTATAAATGCCTCTTCATTAACCACTAAAGTATATGGTCCCTGTTCAAATGCTTTTTTAAGTTGAATCAATCCCTTTGATATGGCTTCAAGAATAGCTGTAGGATTATCTCCAAAAGGTATTTCCTCCTTAACATATTCCTTTAAACCTTTCACTGAAACTTCTTTCACACCGTTATAAACTACATTTTCTTCAAATAAAGAAATATCTTTCATTGCCTTTTCAAGAGGTTCAAAGTCTATATCTTTTGCTCCTCTAGCAATATTATCTAATTCCCATCTATCCATATCAAATTCTATTCTTGATTCGGTTAATGGTAAAACCTCATATGTTCCATAATTTACATCTCCAGCTGCTTCGATGTTTATTAGTCTTCCCTCGGTAATCACATTGTAGTCTAAGCCTTTTGGTCCATTTACACTTATTACTTTTCTTGCTGATAGATATGATTTCAAAACCTCTGCTGCTCTTGAATCTATCTCATTCCATGCTTCATTTGATATAGGTGCTAAATCTCTATATAACATATATACTACCTCCTATTTTAAATCTCCAATATTTAAGCCAGTTGAAGTTTTACCTACCCCTTCCTCTGCACCTTCTAATTCAGTTATATCTCCATCAGTAAATAAATAGGTCCTCAACTCCTCATCCCATTTATCCATATTTCTTCTCAACCATTCTATGGACATTACAGCATGCTCTATCTCTTCATCCCTATTATGTGCCATTATTGCTTTTAATGCTTCATCCTTTGTTGCTGCTACTCTTTGATTGTACCAATCTACAGCTTCAATTTCTTCCTTCAAGCTATTTAAAGCTCTTGAAATGTTTCTTGCTTTCTCATCTAATAACTCCACTGGTTCATGATATTGTGACATCTGCTAATCCCTCCTATTTTTATACTATTACTTAATTACCCTATATATATTCTTCTATAACAAGTTAATTATAGTTTATTCTAGTATTCTCTAAATCATTATTTCTTACACTCTGGTAGTAATCTATTTATTTAGTCTAAAAGCTGAAACATTATTATACTTTCAACCTTCTTATCTTTTATATGAAAATTTATTACACTAGAATAATCAATAGGCTCATATCTGAAGTCATCCTCTGCATCAATAAGTTCTCCACTCATGAGATATCCTTCAGGATATGCTTCTTTTAGCTTTTCATAGCTATCTCCTATCTTGATATTTCCAATAGTTTGATATTTTTCATCAGTAATATCAATACTAAAAACAAAAAAACTCTTGTCGCTTGTTGCATCAATTGTTTTTATAACTAGTCCAGGATAGTAATATTGTTTTTCTGTAAAACCTTCTAGTTGATCCATATTTAACCCATCATCTTTTGAATAGGTATGAGATTTTATATCATCAGCTTTCCCTAACATACTTTCTATCTCTTGATCATCTATGATATCCATAATTGAAATTTCATTTCCATCATAGATAAAGCCTAGCTGTCTATAGTCATTATCATAATCCCCTTCAACAATCTCTTCCTCCATACCTTTTTCAGAACCATCATTTATATTATCTTCTGGAACTTCAATAGGTGCATCAGGCTCTATATTATCTGATGATTTTGAACAAGCTACCATTATTACTGTTGCAAACACTAAAACTGTTGCCAATATCAATAACTTCATATATATTTTCATTGTAATTCTCCTTTCAATTTTTAACTAAAATACATATTAATCTACAATATTATTATAATTAAAAATCTAATAAGAGAAATTACAAAATAGTAACACTTTTTTAATAACCTAACAAATTTGTTCATTTTTTAAACACAGGCCTAAATATATCCATTTAGGCCTCTTACTGATACTTCTCCTGAGTATATATTTTCTATTCCATTATCAAATTGTACTATAAGCTCTCCATCATCACTTAAGTCAATAGCTCTACCTATTTTAATATTACCGTCTTTTATGATTTGAACTTCTTTCCCTATTAAAGCAGAGCTTTTTCTACATATCTCTATGGTTTCTTTTAGATTCAAATCAATTTTATATAAGTCATATAGTACTTCAAAGTGATTTAAAACCAATGCAAGTAATTTAGTGCGTTGGATATTTCTATTTGTTACTATTCTTAATGAAGTAGCAGAATCTATTATGTCATCTGAAAAATCTTCTTCAAGAAAATTCGCATTGATACCTATACCAATAACAATATAATTTATAATATTTAATTCACAACTCATCTCTGTAAGAATACCACAGACCTTTTTACCATCTATAATAATGTCATTAGGCCATTTTATTTTGGAATCAATATCTAAATCATTAAGTGCCAAATGAACGGCTGCAGCACCTATTAAGGTTAATTTAGCTACTTTACTTGGTTCTAACTTTGGTTTTAAGATTATTGAAAAATAGATACCTTTTTTTGAGGGAGATGTCCAGTTTTTTCCTAGTCTACCTTTCCCTGATATCTGCTCTTCAGCAGTTATAACTGTGCCTTCACATTTCTCCATGGCAATATTCTTTGCATAACTATTAGTAGAATCTATGGAATTAAAATGAATCATTTCTTTACCTATATATTTAGTCACTAAATATTCTTTCACTTCCTGAAAAATAAGCAAATCTGGGCTGGAAATTAATTTATATCCCTTACTAGAAACTGATTCTATGAGATATCCATCTTCTTTTAATGAATTAATATATTTCCATATGGATGTTCTACTAACTTCACATTCATCTGATATCTTTTGACCTGAAATAAAGCCATCACTATTCTTTAATAAGTCTAGTATTTTCATTTTCATATATACTCACTCCAATTTATATGCTTAATGCTATTTTATCACAGTTTTATATTAATCATAGGATTTAATAGTATAATAAGTTGTAGTATTGTTAACCGCAATTCATTTGTCGGTTGACAATACTATGCAAATAATATATATTAAAGCAAGGAGGATAAAACTTATGGAAAATAGTAATTTTGCAAGAAAATCTAATGTTTATCAAATGGCAAGTATTGGGGTTATGGCTGCAGTAATATGTATACTAGGCCCTTTATCAATACCTACTGGATTAGTACCAATCTCATTTACAATCCTAGCAGTTTACCTTGCTATTTATACACTAGGAATGAAAAAAGGAACAATGAGCCTCATAATCTATTTGTTTGTAGGATTTGCTGGACTTCCAGTATTTTCTGGTTTCACAAGCGGTCCGTCTAAACTTTTAGGTCCCACAGGTGGTTATCTTATAGGATTCATTTTTATGTCACTAATTGCTGGTTTTTTTATTGATAGATTTTTTAACAAATGGTATCTATGTATCTTTGGTATGATACTGGGGACAGCTGTTTGCTATATATCTGGTACTTTATGGTTGGCGTATCAAGCAAATATATCCATTAACGCCGCTCTTGCTGCAGGTGTACTTCCATTCATACCTGGAGATCTGGCAAAAATAGTAATCTCATCATTTATAGGGCCAAAAATTCGTAATAGACTAATTAAAGCTAATTTATTTTAAAGCTTTAGAGGTAACCAAAAAAATGTTGCAGATGCAACATTTTTTTAATATATAAAAAATATAACTATTCCAAGGTCTTTATTTCACTTATGCATACTCTGTTTCTACCAAGCATTTTAGCTCTATAAAGTTGTCGATCAGCCTCTTCATATAATGATTGGATACTTTTCAGATTTTCACCGCTACATATACATGCTCCTACACTTATTGTTGTATCTAATCTAATTCCATTGTTCTCATAATAAAAACCAAGTTCTTCGACACTTTTTCTAATTTCTTCTCCTAACTCATATGCTTCAATATTTGATTCTGTCCTAGAGATATATACAAACTCTTCTCCACCATAACGACCAAATATTTCTCCTCTTGATCGACTTATTTCATCAATACACTTAGAAATATCTATTAAGCAAATATCTCCCTTGAGATGTCCCCAATAATCATTAAATTTCTTAAAATTATCTATATCTAACATAAATAGTGCAACAGGTTTGTTATCTAACAAGGCAATATCAACTATCTCTAGAAATTTTTTCTTGATACTTCTTCTGTTTAATACACCTGTAAGCTCATCCTGTGAAGCTTCTTTTTCCAGCATTAAATTCTCTTTGTTAATAATATCAAGTTTAAGTTTTTGTTGTTTTAGTTCTTCTTCATAACTATTTTTTAGTAATAGCAGTTGGTCAAAATCCTTAGTATATTTTAACTCAACATTCATAATCTCTAGCCTATTGCTACGTTCAATAGCAATTTGTTTGTCATAGTAAATGCTATACAACTTGTAGTAATCAAGGGCTTCCTTATAATCTCCATTAGTAGCTTTATACTCAGCCATCTCTTTATAAATCTGGCTTATTTTATTATTAGCATCAATAGCCATAGCTGTATCTATAGCTTGATTATAATGATACATACTTTTATCCCAATCAGGTGCATATAAGGAGCCTAAATTAATAAGTATATTTATTGCATAAAATTTGTTATCAATTTCTTGTAACCTATCTAATGCACTAATATAATATTGTTCAGCTTTCAAAGTATTACCCATT
>CAYZZR010000047.1:10649-12860 GCA_964482775.1 uncultured Tissierella sp.
CGCCTTTGGCGGCGATATACTATCCTCACCTATACTAACCTTACCTATCCTATCTTCCATTTCAGAAAGGCTTATTGGGTCGCTTTCTTTTTCAAGTATTTTTATACCTTTATAAAAATGCTCTAAAGCTTCATTTAGTCTTGACTCTTTCATATGAATTTCGCCAATATTTCCATAAATTACAGCAGAGTTGATATGGAAACCATGATCATTACAAACCTCTAATGCCTTATGATAATTTTCAAATGCCCTATCATATGACATAGTTTCTTTATATATCTCTGCAATATTATTTAAAATACTACTTTTTAAAAAAGCATCATTATTTTTTTGAGCAAGTTCAAGAGCACTTTGGAAATATCTCATTGCTGGTTCATACATAGATGTATAAAAATATGATATTCCAGCAAGATTCAGCGCCTTTACCTTTCCATAAGCATCATTTAATTCCTCAAATATTTCTAGTGCCTTTAGGCTATTATCGAGTATACTTCCTACTTCAGATTTAACCCGATATGAGAATGCCATAGTAAGAAGTGAATATGCTTCAAGCTTCCTATTGCCTAGCTCCTGTGAAAGAGAAAGAGCTAATTGACTTTGATTCATCGCTTCATCAGGAGAAGTAGAAACCTGATTTTTAGCTTTATCTAATAACGCTTCAATTTCATAATTTGATTTTTTACTTTCTTTCATTTAAAAACCTCACTTAGCAATGTTCATTTTTAGCAACTCAATAGCTGCTTCTTCATCTAGAGGTTTGCTAAAAAGATAGCCCTGGATTTTGTCACAACCATATTTAACTAAATATTCTCTTTGTTTTTCATACTCTACTCCTTCAGCTATTACATAATGACCTAACTTATGTGCCATAGAAATTATATCTCCTGTAATAGCTTCATCATCTCTTAGGTAAATAAGTTTATCAATAAAATACTTATCTATTTTTAGACAGCTAACATTTAGCTCCCTTTCCCTAGCTAGGGACGAGTATCCTGTTCCAAAGTCATCAATAGCAATTTGTATTCCATATTCCTTCAGCCCAGCAAGAATTTTGTTTATCTCTTGGTAGTTATCAGCTAACATTGACTCAGTAATCTCTATACCAATATTTTTAGGATTAACTCCCACATCCCTTATGGCTTTTATCATATTCTTGCTAAAATCCTCTTCTAGTAACTGAATTGTAGAGACATTAATTGATATTTGTATTTTATCATAGCCATTCTTCTCTAGTTTCCGTAAATAGCACAATGCTTTATAAATTATCTTTTCTCCAAATGAAATAATTTGTCTAGTTTTTTCTGCTATAGGAATAAATTCTAGCGGTGAAATCAAACCAAGTTTGTCACTTTTTAATCTTGCTAAGGCTTCAAAACCAGATATCTGATTGGACTTAAGATCCAATACAGGTTGATATAGCAAATATAAACCTCCATTACTAGAATCAGTTTCAACTAATCTAAGTTCTTGCTTTATATCTTCTTCTCGAATTATTTGTTCCTCCATAGCTTTGTCAAAAAAACAAAATTCTAATTCGCTTTCAAAGTTATAAAGAGCTTTTTCAGTTGCAATTAATAGCTTTTTTAATAATTGTTCAATATCAATCTTGTTTTCTTCATCTATCTCAACGATACCAATATAGTTATTAATTCTATCATTAGTAAAAACAGGCTCTAATTTTTTTATTATAATCTTACAAAATTCTTCTAACTCATTTTTATCTTTATAATCCTTTATATAGAAGACAAATCGGTTCTCATGGGTATTAAACAATTGATGCTTATTGTTTGCAATCAAGCTTAGCTCCTGAGCTGCTTTTTTGATTAACTGTTGACTGTAGTTAAAACCATAAGTCAGACTCAACATATGAACAGGACTCATATTTATACTAATTAATGCCCTTTTTTCTCTTGTATTTATATTAGCATCTCTTGATAGAAGATTTTCTAAATATCTACGGTTATGTAGACCAGTCCATAAATCATGATCATTATTGTATCTGAGATTGTTCTCCATCTCTTTTCTATCAGTAATATCCAGTATAATTCCCTCAAGTGCTTCAACATTATCTTGACCATCATAGATAACTTGTCCCAATTCCAAAACCCATTTTATTTGCCCATTTGCTGTAGATATTTCATACTCATATCTAAAAGGTAACTTATGCTCTATGATACGTTTCCATTCATTCCAAAGAGGTTCCCTATATGT
>CAYZZR010000048.1:0-10063 GCA_964482775.1 uncultured Tissierella sp.
TATTCAGAAAGCTTATCCAATGAACTATATGGGCAACTTAAAGGGTTTGCTCAGACCTTGATAAATTTACCACAGGTTTTTTCCATAGCTATAGCTATGAGTATGGTTCCTGCTATATCTGATGCATATGCTAGAAAGAACAAAAAGGAAATCAATGAACTAATTTCCTCAGGTATTAGGATTACCTTGTTAATAGGTCTTCCTTGTGCTTTTGGACTATTTGTTTTAGCAAGACCAATTATAGGTCTATTGTATTACAACAATACACCTGAGGTAATTGCTAGCACTGGGGAAATACTAGCTGTACTATCCTTTTCGGTTATATTTTTGACCCTTGTTCAAGCTCTTACAGCTATGCTTCAAGGAATAGGAAAAACCATTATACCTGTAAAAAATTTAGCTTTAGGTGCTATAGTGAAGGTTATACTTACCTATACACTAACAGTAGTGCCTAGTATAAATATTAAAGGTGCAGCTATTAGTACCATAGCTGCCTATGCAATTGCTTCAATTCTAGATTTAATTAGCTTGGTGAAGATTACCAAGATCCAGTTCAATTATAGAAATATTTTCTTGAAACCTTTGTTTTCTTCATTGGGGATGGCTATAGTTGTAAAGATGATTTTTGTAGCATCTTCTGGCTTGCTAGGCAGCAAGTTAGCTACATTAGTGGCTGTTGGTATCGGTGTAGTTGTCTATGGGATTTTATTGATTGTTACTGGAAGCATTACAGCAGAGGACTTTTCAATACTTCCTAAAGGAGAAAAGCTTGCTAAAAAATTAGAAAAATTTAAAATCATTAAGTAAACTAAGGAGAAATATTATGGGCAAGATATATGTTGTAGGATTAGGTCCAGGGAGTGTTGACTCTTTGACTTTAGGGGCTATAAACCGTATTGAAGGTGGTAAAAAGAATTTTCTAAGAACTGAAAAGCATCCGACTATTAAGTATTTTAAGGATAAGAACATAGATTATAAATCATATGACTACTTATATGATACAAAGGAAGAGTTTATAGAGGTTTACAAGACAATAGTAGAAGAACTAAAAATTGAGGCCGAAAAAGAAGAAATAAATTATTATGTTCCTGGCAATCCATTGGTGGCAGAAAAGACTGTAGAGATCTTATTAAAAGAGGGCTTGGATGTAGAGATAGTTTCTGGCATGAGCTTTATTGAACCAATAATAGAATTGGTTAAAAGAGATCCTGTCAATGGACTAAAGATAGTTGACGGTGCTGAGTTTGATAGTTTTAGTGTAGATATAAATGTGGATATAATAATTACTCAAGTTTATAATCATAGGATTCTATCTGAGGTAAAGATTATATTATCTGAAATTTATGGTGATGAACATTTAGTTTATTTAATTCACAGTGCAGGTATCAAGGGTCATGAACAAATGTTGGAAATTCCGGTGTTTGAGTTGGATAGAATGGATGAAATAGGGTCTTTATCTAGTATTTTTGTACCTAAAGTTGAGAAAATCAATAAAAAAATATTTGATTTTAATGATATTATGTGTATAATGAGGGTATTAAGAGGTAGTGAAGGGTGTCCATGGGATATTGAACAAAGTCATGAATCTCTTAGAGAATGTTTAATTGAGGAAGCATATGAAGTAATAGATGCAATTGATAATGGTGATATTGACAATCTTCTTGAGGAATTGGGAGATTTACTGCTTCAGGTTATATTTCATAGCCAAATTGCCTATGAAGAAGGGGAATTTAACCCTATAGAAGTAACTTCACATTTGGCAAATAAGTTAATTTTGAGACATCCACACGTTTTTTTACAAAAAAATGTGGAAAATTCCGAGCAAGTAGTATATAATTGGAATAAGATTAAGTACGCAAATAGGGATATCACTAGTCTTTCTGGAAAACTTCGAGATATTCCAAGGCTTCCAGCCCTTATGATGAGCGCTAAAGTTCAAGATAAGGCTGCTGACATTGGCTTTGATTGGGATGATATTCAAGGACCTATAGACAAGGTAAAGGAAGAGTTCCAAGAAGTTTTAGAAGCAATGGAGGAATTTGACAAGTCAGATGAGCATGTAGAGGGAGAAATAGGAGATTTATTGTTTGCAGTAGTAAATCTTTCTAGATTTTTGGATGTTAACCCGGAGATTGCTTTGAACAGAACAATAAAAAAATTTATTGCAAGGTTAGAGTTTATGGAGTTTAAATCCAAGAAAATGGGTAAAGAATTAGAGAATATGAAGCTGGAAGAAATGGACATTTTATGGAATGAGGCAAAACTGACAGAATAGAGATGCAGAAGTTATTTAGTGTTTTATTATTTAATATATTACAAAGAACAATAAGAGGAGGAATTGATTATGAACAAAGCTGAATTAATAGCGAGCATAGCAGAAAAGAGCAACTTGACAAAAAAGGATGCAGAAGCAGCTTTAAACGGATTTATTAAATCTGTAGAAGAATCACTAGCTGGAGGTAACAAGGTTCAATTAGTTGGATTTGGTACATTCGAAGTAAGAGAAAGAAAAGCTAGAGAGGGAAGAAACCCTAGAAATCCTGAAGAAGTTATAAAAATTCCAGCATCAAAGGCTCCTGTATTTAAAGCAGGTAAAGGTTTAAAAGAAGTTGTTAATGTAAAAAAAGGTAAAAAGAAATAATTAAAATCAGGTCTTTGACCTGATTTTTTTTAATATATAAGGAGCATGATGATATGCGAATAGATAAATATTTGAAAAATGCTAGAATTATAAAAAGAAGAACCATAGCTAAAGAAGCTTGTGAGCAGGGAAGAGTACTTATCAATGGAAAGGTATCTAAGCCAGGAGATGAAGTTAAGGTTGGAGATAAGATTCAGATTAACTTCGGCAATGGTTCGGTGAATATTGAGGTTCTAGAGGTAAAGGACAATGTTTCTAAGGATGCAGCTACAACTTTATACAAAAATATTGATTAAAGGCTTTGGTATAAAAGCCTTTTTTTTTTCATAAGTATAGATGAGAGCACATAGGAGGGATTAGAATGTCTGAAAGTAGACTCAATATGAAAACTCAAAATATTGTTGTTGAGGATAGAAGTAATATTAGCATTTCTGGAGTGGAACAGGTAGACAGCTTTAATGATAATACCATAGTTCTATCTACTATTAAAGGAGGTTTGAGTATAAAGGGTGAGGGGCTTAATGTAAGTAGATTAAATCTAGATGAAGGTAACGTTAAGATTACAGGGACAGTTAACAGCCTTACCTATATAAGTAAAGAGGGTGCTCCTAAGAACTTTATGGGAAAAATATTTAAGTAGTTGGTGTTAAAATGGAACTAGATATAATGCAAGATTTAGCTGCTCTTGGATTTTCTATATTAATTGGTATCTTTATGGGGCTTATATTTGATTTATATAGAACTCTTAGATACTTTTCAAATCCTAAAAAAATATTAACATATATTGAAGATCTATTGTTTTGGCTTATAATCATAATAATATTTTTTGCTTTGCTGCTAAAAACTACTGACGGGATTCTTAGAGGATTCGTTTTTATTGGTTGTTTTTGTGGTGCTATGATCTATCTATTATTGTTTTCTAAATTTATTTTTTCTTTTTTTATTTTCATATTAAAGTTGATATTAGAAGGAATTAGTGAGATAATAAAAATAATTATTGGACCACTTTCAAAGACTTATAGGTATTCTAAAAAAGGAGTAAATAAAATATTCTTAATTCCTAAGGTTCTTTTGAAGGAGATGGGTAGATATATTAGAATAATACATAAGAAGAAATGACAAGGTGAAAGTAGGTGAACTCTATGGCTAGAAGAAAAAAGAAAACTAAAGGAATTAGATTGATTCATTTGGTGCTGATATTTTTACTTGTATATGTAGCGATAGTTTTCACTCATCAGAGCAAGCTTAGCAGAGATTTAAATGCAAAAAAATCCAAGAATCTTGCTGAGATTGAAACACTAGAAAAGGAAATTGGGGAATTGAATGAAGAAATTGAGATGAGTGGTACCTTAGAATTTGTAGAAAAGGTGGCTAGAGATGAATTGGGTATGGTCAAACCAAGGGAAATAGTCTATATTGATAAAAACAAACCTGAGAATCCTTTATTTGACATATTTAAGAAAGATAATTAATTGACAATATTTGTTTTCTAATATATACTTGATTTAACAATATTTTTAAGGAGGAATCATTTATTTATGCCCGTATCTGTTGGAGAAATAGTTGAAGGTACTGTAACTGGTATTACAAATTTTGGTGCCTTTATACAACTGCCAGAAGGAAAAAGTGGACTCGTTCACATCTCTGAAATATCTCATGATTATGTTGAGAAGGTTGCAGATTACTTAAAGAAGGATCAAAAGGTTAAGGTGAAAATTCTTTCTGTTACAAAGGAAGGAAAGATAAGTCTTTCTATCAGACAAGCCAAACCAAAAACAAATAAGCCTGCTGAAATTGAATGGACAAAACCAGATGAAAAGCAAAAATTTATGTCTTTTGAAGATAAATTGAATATTTTCTTAAAAGATAGCAGTGAAAAGATGAATCAGATAAAAACTCGTGATAATAAAAGAAGTAGTGGAATTAAACCAAAGAAAACAGGAAGTGGAGATTTATAAATCTTACTATACTTAAAAAACCGGATACCCGGTTTTTTTTACGCTCTTTTTTGCATTTTTAGACAATTAAATACATTTAAAGAACATTTTATTAGATAAAGCATAGAATCTTTAATTTTCAACGATTTTAGAGTTGATGAGCTAAAATTTCAACTTATGATTTTTAACTTAAGGTTATAGGAAATCAACATCAATATTGTCTTAAAGATCTTGAGATTTAGCCCTCTTATTGACAAAATTATAATCGGACCTCTGCTAATATGTAACTATAAAATATTAGGGGTGAGGCTAGTGAGTAGAATTGAATCAGCAATAAGTAAGAGTAAATTAGACTTTAGAGTTGATGGACAGGCTTGTGTTTTATTTGTAATCAGTTTTTTGCTGGGAAGAGTAACAGTTTTGGAGAAACTTTATCCATTTGGAATAGCATTTTTAGGAGCTTACTTGATATTTAAAAAGCCAAATAGAGCTGTACTAGCAGGCGTTGTAGCAGGAGAATTTAGTGCTTTGGGACTAGGTGGTTTTAGCTATTATCTTGCTGCTTTTCTCATATATGGATACTTTACTCGCTACAAAGACAACAAGAGATATTCGCTAATTGTATCTTCTATGATAGTAGCATTTATATTTTTAGCAGCCAGACTTATAGGTATAAACATCTTAGATACTGTCTCTATTTACCAAATAATTTTACTAGCTTTTGAGGGAGTATTGGTGTTTACTATGACCTATCTTTTCTCCTTTAGTTTTCCACTAGAAGAGTTTGGAGCAAAGGAAATATCCAATGAGAAAATGATATGTAGTTTTATTACCTTAGCTCTAGTACTTTCTGGTTTAAGCAATATAAGTATAGTGGGAGTATCATTAAAGAATGTCATAAGTATATTCTTGGTATTATCCTTGGCCTATAGTCAAGGGATTTATATGGGGGCAACTACAGGTATACTCTTAGGAATGGTGGCCTATATCTCTAGTGTTGAAATGCCATTTATTATAGCGATACTAGCTGTAGGTGGTATGTTATCGGGATTATTTAAGGAATTAGGAAAGAGCGGATCAATTATTGGTTTTATTCTTGGGAACGGAATTATAAGTTATTATATAAATGGATTAGGTGCTAGCTTTTTAGCTTATGAAGAATTATTGCTTTCAGCAATTATGTTTCTTGCCTTATATAGTAAAATACAAACAAAGGTTGAAGCCCTATTTAAACCTAACAATAAGATAAGAAATAATTTTGAAAATAGGAAGTTTGAATTAGCAAGCAAGAAGCTTAGCAATATGTCAGAACTATTAGAGTCAATGGCAAAGACATTTAAAAATACATTAATGGAAGAGGATGTGTTTTCAAATTCTCAAATTTATACTATTATTGACGATGTAAAGGTAAATAAATGCAGAGGCTGTGAAAATTACAATAAATGCTGGGAAGACAATTATTATACAACTTATTATTCTTTGTTTACCACTATAGGTATATTGGAATCCAATTTAGAGAATAAGGAAGATCTAATCAAGCAAATCCTAAATGATTGCAATGAAATTGATGAATTGACTTTGATTATAAACAATATATACCTAAAGTACAAAGAAAAAGAGATACTAAGAAAAAATATCAAGGAACAAAGACTTTTCCTAATAGAACAGCTAGAAGGTCTTGGAAAAGTAGTAGATAATATAAATATAGATATCTATAAAAATACTACATTTAATGAGGAGTTAGAGGAACTGCTAAAGAAGGAAATAAAAAACAAGAGAATTGATATAAGGGAGCTTGTAGTAGCTCAGTTGACTCCAAGTCAAACTGAAATATATCTTGAATTTGATTCAAACAATACAGTTGAAAAGTTAGAAAAGGTCACCAAAATAGTATCTAACGCTTTGGGTTATCCACTTGTAGCAGATTATACACTAGGTTTATTAGAAGACACTAATAAATTCAAACTAGTTCCTACTAACAGATTCAGTGCTTTAACAAAAGTTTCAGAAAAAGCAAATTCTGAAAACAATATATCAGGTGATAACTTTACCTATGGTGAAATGGATAATGTCTCATTTTTAGGAATTAGTGATGGGATGGGAACTGGTCATAGAGCGAATCTAGAGAGTAAGGTTGCTATTGAAATTTTAGAGAAGATGATGGAAATCAATGTGGATAAAGAGCTTGCGATAAAGACCATAAACAATGTACTTAGAACAAAAGCAAATGATGAGATGTTCACCACCTTGGATTTATCTTTTATAGATTTATATAAGGGTAGATTGCAAGTAATAAAATCAGGCGCATCTCCCACCTTTATAAAAAGAAGGGATGAGGTTATATCAATTGATTCCCAATCCTTACCTATAGGTATATTAAAGGATGTAGACTTTAGTATCTACGAGGAGAGCATAGAAGATGGGGATTTGATTATAATGATGAGCGATGGGGTGTTGGAATGTAACAAAGAAAACAAAAGCCCAGAGGAATGGATGAAGAAGCTTATACTAGGGTTAAAGGGTCAAAGTCCACAGGCTATAGCAGATGAAATACTAGACATAAGCAAGTTATCTTGTTCAAACGTAATAAACGATGACATGACAGTAATGGTAACTAAGGTATGGCGAAACAACAATTGATAAAGTCTTTAACAGAGCCTGAGGATTTTAGGATTCTCAGGTTTTTATTGCGGAATTGTCATAAAATAGGGTATATTAGATAATAGGTGATATTATGATTTCAAAGATACATAAAAATATTGTAGACTATAATTTGATAAAGAAAGATGATACTATAGTGATAGGTGTTTCTGGAGGACCTGATTCTATGGCGCTTCTTTATGTTCTTTTAGGGCTTAAAGAGACTTTTGCTTTTGACATCTTGGTTGCTCATGTAAACCATGGAGTTAGAGGTGAGGAGGCTTTAGCTGATCAACTATTTGTTGAAAGAAAGGCTAAAGAGCTAAATCTGCCTTATTATTTTAAAAATGTTGATATGAATGGCTATGCTAAAGAGAAGAAGATAAGCTCAGAGGAAGCTGGAAGGGAATTAAGGTATGGATTTTTTAGGGAAATCCTAAAATCTTATAAGAATGGAAAGATTGCAGTAGCTCATAATAAAAATGATCAAGCTGAGACTCTACTTTTGAGAATTATGAGAGGTACTGGAATTGATGGATTGAAGGGTATGGAGTTTATCTCAGAGGATATAATTAGACCGATTTTGAATATTTCCCGTGAAGAAATTGAAAGCTTCATTGATAGCCAAGGGATAGAAACAGTTCTAGACAAGACAAATTTAGTACCTATATACAATAGAAACAAGGTTAGACTTGAGCTACTTCCATACATAAGGGATAATTTCAACCCCAACATTGTCAATAGCTTATGGAGATTGTCGCAGATTTCTGAAATAGATAGTGATTATCTCAATGAGACTGCTGAGGAAAAGTATAATTTCATAGTGAAAAATGTTGATAAACATAGTATAATCATAGATAATAACCTTTTATCAAGGGAAGCTAGTAGTATGAAGCTCAGGATTATAAGATTGGCTATATTTAAGATTCTTGGTAGTTTGCAAGGAATCAGTGAGCAAAATATACAAGATGTCCTTGATTTACATGAAAACAATAAAACTGGAAAGCAAATAGATTTGCCAGAAGGAGTAATCAGTCGCCTTAGCTACAATGATCTAATCTTTGAAAAAATAGATAAAGGTTTTGTGAAGGATTATTCTTATGACTTAAGGCTAGGAGAGAATCTATTTCCTGATTTAGGCTTATCCTTGGATTTAAGCTTAATAGATAAAGAGCTATATGATTCTAATCAAAGGAATAAGAAGTATTTTGATTATGAGCTGATAAAGGGAAAGCTCAATATTAGAAATAGGAAAAATGGCGATAAATTCATACCTTTTGGTATGAAGGGCAGTAAAAAAATAAAAGATTATTTTATAGATAAAAAAATAGCTAGGGATAAAAGAGATAGAATTAGTTTGTTGACCGATGATGAGAATATCATCTGGGTTGTAGGTTATGCTACAAGCGATCTATACAGAGTAAGTGAAAATACAAAAAAGATTTTAGTTGTTGATTACAAAATTGTTTAGGGGGAATAAGATAGTGGAGAATTATATTAAAGAAGTTCTAATAAGTGAAGAAGATATCCTTGCTAGAGTTAAGGAATTAGGAGAAGAAATAACTGAGGATTATAAAGATAAGGATCTAGTGGTAATAGGTATATTAAAGGGTGCTGTAATATTTATGTCTGAACTAGTTAAGAACATAAAGCAACCTATTACTATGGATTTTATGGCTGTTTCAAGCTATGGTAAATCAACTATATCTACAGGTGAAGTAAGGATCAACAAGGATTTGGATTTTAGTGTAGAGGGTAAGGATTTGCTTATAGTTGAGGATATTATAGATACTGGTTTAACATTAAATTACTTAACAGATATACTTAAAAAAAGAGGAGCAAATAGCGTAAAGATATGTACTCTTCTAGATAAGCCTGATAGAAGAACTGTTGGTGTTGAGGTAGATTATTTAGGATTTGAAATACCAGATGAATTTGTAGTCGGATATGGACTAGACTATGCTGAACAATATAGAAATCTTCCCTATATAGGAGCTCTGAAGGAAGAAGTATATAGCTAGGTTTATTAAATTGATAAGCATAGAATATTATGCTATAATATTAAAATGTTTATCTCATGGAGGGAGGATTATTATTGAAACGTTTTTTTAAAGGCATTAGCGTATATTTACTAATTGTAATTATGATAATGTTTGGAGTTAGCTTGATTGGTACAGATGTGGAACAAACAACTGAAATGGATGTTACTGAGCTAATTGAAAATATTGAAGATGGAAAAATAAAAAGTATTGTCATGGTGGAGAATACTTTAAACGGTAGATTAACTGACGATACACAGTTTATTACTGTTTTACCAGAGGAGTTCAGAGATAGCTTTTATAATTATATACAAGGCTTGGTTGAAGAAGGACAATTGAGTTATGGTGCAGAAAACCCACCACAAACTCCTTGGTATGTAGAGCTTTTACCTACTCTTATGATTTTATTAGTCTTTGGGGTATTTTGGTTTGTATTTATGCAACAGTCTCAAGGCGGAGGCGGAGGCAAGGTAATGTCCTTTGGCAAAAGCAAGGCTAGAATGCATAAAGAAGAGGATGGAAAGTTAGTAACATTTGCTGAGGTTGCAGGTTTAGAGGAAGAAAAAGAAGAATTAAAGGAAATAGTTGATTTCTTAAGAAGTCCTAAAAAATATATTGAAATAGGTGCTAGAATTCCAACTGGAGTTCTTATGGTAGGACCTCCTGGTACAGGTAAGACTTACCTTAGTAGAGCTGTTGCTGGGGAAGCTGGCGTTCCTTTCTTTACAATTTCAGGATCAGACTTCGTTGAGATGTTCGTTGGAGTTGGTGCTAGTAGAGTAAGAGATTTGTTTGAACAAGCTAAA
>CAYZZR010000048.1:10073-12429 GCA_964482775.1 uncultured Tissierella sp.
AAAGAATTCTCCATGTATAATTTTTATTGATGAAATAGACGCAGTTGGTAGAAGAAGAGGCGCTGGCATGGGTGGTGGACATGACGAAAGAGAGCAAACATTAAATCAACTTTTAGTTGAAATGGATGGTTTTGCTACCAATGAAGGCATTATCGTAATGGCTGCTACAAATAGAGCAGATATATTGGACCCAGCTTTACTTCGTCCTGGTAGATTTGATAGAACTATTTATGTAGGCTTGCCAGATGTTAGAGGCAGAGAGGCTATATTAGAAGTACACACTAAGAATAAACCCTTGGATTCAGATGTAGATTTGAAGGTAGTTGCAAAGAGAACACCAGGCTTTACTCCAGCGGACTTAGAGAACCTTGTAAATGAGGCTGCTTTACTATCAGCTAGAGCTAATCTAAAGACTATACCAATGACATTAGTAGAAGAAGCTTCCATAAAGGTTCAAGCAGGACCTGAGAAGAAGAGTAAACTAGTTAGTGATAAGGAAAAGAAACTTACAGCATACCATGAAGCTGGTCATGCACTTACTGGTAGATTGATTCCAGGTTCAGATCCAGTTCATATGGTTACCATAATTCCTAGAGGTATGGCAGGTGGTTTTACTGCTTACATTCCTGATGAAGATAGGAGCTTTACAACAAAGAGGTATATGGAGGATAGACTGGTGATTTTACTGGGTGGTAGAGTTACTGAAGCCTTGGTGCTAGATGATATAAGTACTGGAGCACAAAACGATATTGAAAGAGCTACTAAGATAGCAAGAAGTATGGTTACGCATTATGGTATGAATGAAATACTAGGGCCTATGACCTATGGAAGTGATGAAGAAGAAGTATTCATGGGTAGGGATTTTGGTAGGACTAGAAACTATTCTGAAGAAGTAGCAGCAAAAATAGATGGCGAAATGAGAAAGTTGATAGATACTGCATACCATAGAGCAGAAAAATTAATTACAGAAAATATGGATACTCTTCATAGAATAGCTGAAGCTCTATTAGAGAAAGAAACTATTGATGCAAAAGAGTTTGAAAGAATATTTTTAGGTGAATAAATAAAGAGTAGGGTTTCCTACTCTTTTTCTATTACAAATAGGAAAGTCCTACTATGTAAATCTTTAATTTAATGGACTTTCCGTCAATGAGTAACAAGAAAAGCTACATCTAACGTTTTTAGAAGCTTTTCTTATATCTATGATTATTAAGAATAATGTGATTACCATTAGGAATACTTGTAAATAGCAATTTTGCTAAAACTGTATTGCATTATTGTGTTGGTTTTTTATATAATGAAATTATATACTGCTATTAAGAAGGAGGTTTAAAATGTTAGAAGATAAGAAGCTAAATGAAATCCGTGAATCCCTTGGATCTTGGGATGAAAAGAATGTTCAAAAAGCCATTAGTAAATTTCCAGAAAGAAAAGAGAATTTTGTAACCACTTCAGATTTAGAAATTAAGAGATTGTATACACCCCTTGATCTTGAGGAAGTAGATTACAATGAGGATCTAGGTTTTCCTGGTCAATACCCATATACTAGAGGTGTACAACCAACTATGTATAGAGGCAGACTGTGGACCATGAGACAATACGCAGGTTTTGGAAACGCAGAGGAATCAAATGAAAGATATAAATATCTACTAGAGCAAGGTCAAACAGGCTTGTCTATTGCATTTGATTTACCTACACAAATAGGATATGACTCAGATCATGGCCTTTCAGAAGGGGAAGTTGGTAAGGTTGGAGTTGCAATTGACTCTTTAAAGGACATGGAAATTTTGTTTGATGGAATTCCATTGGAAAAGGTTAGCACTTCTATGACTATAAATGCACCTGCCAGTATTTTACTAGCTATGTATATTGCGGTTGCTCAAAAACAAGGTACTTCTGCTAACAAATTGAGGGGAACTATTCAAAATGACATATTAAAGGAATATATAGCTAGAGGAACTTACATTTTCCCTCCAGATGCTTCAATGAGGCTCATAACAGATATTTTTGAATACTGTGCAAAGGAAGTTCCGCAATGGAATACAATTAGTATAAGTGGATATCACATAAGAGAAGCTGGTTCAACAGCATCACAAGAGGTAGCATTTACCTTGGCAGATGGCATAGCATATGTTGAAGCTGCTATAAAAGCAGGCTTAGATGTAGATGATTTTGCTCCAAGATTATCATTTTTCTTCAATGCACATAATGATTTATTGGAAGAAGTTGCAAAATATAGGGCAGCAAGAAGATTGTGGGCTAAGATCATGAAGAATAGATTCCATGCTAAAAGTGAAAAGTCCATGGCTTTGAAATTTCATACACAAACAGCTGGTTCTACATTGACTGCTCAGCA
>CAYZZR010000049.1:0-12358 GCA_964482775.1 uncultured Tissierella sp.
ATGGCAAAATACAGTTATGAATTTAAGTTACAAGTTGTTCAAGCATATTTAGATTATTATTAAACCTGTACTAAAACTCAAACCATTGACAAGAAAGGTATACTTTTGTATATACTAATAAGGCAACAGAGTGTGTCTATTAAGCGTACAAATATATTGCTGTTCCAAATAACAGTATTCTATGTAGTTTACGATTATTAGTATTTTACCATCAGGAAGTTTGGAATAAGATAATACATTCGTTCCATCTTCTGTATCTACATCTATAACTCCATATTCATTTGAACTTATTGCTGCTGCTATTTCAGTGTAATTTCCATTATCTAAAGTCTTTAGATTGGTTTTTATATCATATTTGGGATGAACTAAGAAGCTTAAATCTTTATTAAGTAAATAAGCAAATCCTGTTTCGTATAATCTTATTTCTTCAACATGTTTTTGTAGCTCACCTACCTTCATATCAGCACCTACTATCCCTATGGTTGTATTGTCAATTACTATAGGCATAGAGTAAGACATAACACTCTGATTTGCATTATTTATATAGAAATCACTCCAAAATCCCTCTCCTGCTTTTACCGCATCGTAGTAAAAGGATGCATTCGGATCATCTTCACTCATCCCTGCAATATTGGTTGGTGTTGAGTGCATCAAGGTACCCCCTTCATCAAGGGCTGCCCATATTCCCTCAGATTTTCCAGAATAATTATAATCAAATACTATATATAGTCCCGCACTTTTATTGGTAACTGTTGTCATGTTTTTAATTATTGGACTTAAGATATCATTACTGTACTTTTCAAGATATCCTTTATTAGATAGTTTCTTCATATCAATAGTACCATTTACTGTTTGATACATATTGGAAACTATTGATTCATAAACCACTAAATCTTCACTTAATTCTCTAGAAATTGATTTCCCATTAGCTAATAAACCATTCAATGCTTCATCCTCAATTACAGTTACACTTCTGATAATACTAGAAAGACCTACAAGTACTGCCATAGTAATAGAGCACAATAATACAGTCATTATTATTCTAGAACTTATCTTTTTCATCTACTTTTAGCAACTCCCTTTATGTACATAATTTATATATATAATATCGGTTTTTTATAAATATTATTAATAATATAAGTTGCATAGCAAATAATAATTATTATTTACATAAGTAAACAAGAAAAAAACCATAAATTATATGGTAATTTACGGTTTAAAATATATTTTCTTCATTTTTACAATTATAGTAAGCACTTTGATCTCCGCCCATTTGCTTAACACTATACATTGCTTCATCTGCCTTTAATATTAATTTATCTATAGTATCTCCATCTCTAGGATAAAAACTTACACCTATGCTCAAAGATACGTCTATTTCTATATCCTCATCGACTTTAACTTTCTTATTAGCATTTTTAATTCTTTGGGCAATTATCTTATAGTTATCGTAGTCATGTAAATCCGATAATAATATTAAGAATTCATCTCCACCAAATCTAAATACCATGTCTGTATCTCTGATGCTTGACTCCAATATATTTGCTACTTCTACTAGAGCTTTATCCCCAATATTATGGCCATAAGTATCATTTATGTCTTTAAAGTCATCTATATCAATAAACATTAATCCAATGATATCCCTGCTTCTCTTAGATATAGCTAGGAGTTTCTCTGCATAAGAGTAAAAGAACATTCTATTACCTACATTAGTAAGATAATCATAATAAAGTAATTTCTCAATTTCACTTTCTTTTGTCTGTAACTCCTTATTTAAAACAGAAAGCTCATTTACATAATTCTTTAATTGCTTTACTCTAATAAACTCATTTGTAATATCTACAAACTCCATAAGCAAATATCTTTTTCCATGACTTTCAATTCTATTGATCTTAAAGTTTATATTCAATTCTTCTGAGATTATATTTTTATGTACCTTTGAAGAAAAGAAATATTTATAACCCTTTTCTATAGTAGCAGAAAGAGTATTCTTAAAATAATCTTTATCTAGTTTTGGAAATACTTCAAATATTTTTTTTGATTTGACTTCTTCAAATTTAAGTCCAAGCATATTCTCCAAGTTATTATTCAAAAAGATTACTTCAAGATTATCATCTAGTATCACAATCCCCTCTGTGAGACTATCTAAGATATCTAATATGTTTTTATCCATATAAATCCTCTTCCATTTTATTTACTATTCGAAAGATTTCTTTTATAGAACCAATAGTAAAATTGATTATAACTGCACCTTCTACTTCTACATCATCTATTATAAAAGATATGCTCAATAACAATGAATTCATATCTTCCATATCCTTAATCCTATCTTCGAAATCCATAATCTCAAAAATTTTTACATTAGGGAGTGTATATTCTATATTCTTATTCAAGAAATTTCCTATTTCCCCAATTATTGAATTTAATATTATATTTCCTATTTCTCTTATTACATCAAAATCTATATCAGTAAATTCCATACTATCAAGGTTTGAGTCTTCTTCTATACAAAGATTAATTATCGTTCTCATTTTGCATGCAGGAAATATTAAATTGGCTTCCCCACTTAATTCATCTTGAAAGGACAAGGAAGAAACCATTATAGTGCCCTTTATTCCCTTGCTAAAATATGTCTCTAAATCCATTTCAGCACTTGATTCAACTATTTTTATATTAGGAACATCCAACAATATTTTTTTGTTAAGCATTTGAGAAAGCATATCTGCAGACCTTCCAACACCTATGTTGAAAATCTCTTTTAATATATCATAAGACAAACTATCATTATTCATAATTAGCTCCTTTTATAGTATCAAATATTGATTTAACCTTTTCTGCATTTAAAGGCTTGTTTATAAAACCAATTGCGCCATATGACAACACTTCTTCTTTAACATTGTTTTGTACATCAGCGGATACTACAAATAGCTTTGCATCATTATCGTATGCTTTTATTAATTTTACTAGTTCTTGTCCACTTATTACTGGCATTAATAAATCAATAAATGAATAGTCAGGTTTATGTTCTTTATATTTTTCAAATCCTTCTTTGCCATTGTTAGCAAAAATAATCTCTATATCTGCATCAGCCTTTTTAAAAACATTTGATGCAGAAATCTGAGAAAACTTAGAATCATCAACTATCAAAAACTTCATAAAATTCCTCCTCATATGGTACCAATCCATGATTCCTTGGTATATTTATCTATTATACCAAATATTTGCTATATTGCAATGTGTTAATATTTACCGAAATGACAGTCTGGGAAGGTACATACTTGGCATTTTAGACATTGTCCACCGTAACCCAATCTTGAAATATCCTTTCTAACTATGGTTTCACCTGCTATTACTCTAGGCAATAGCAAATCAAAGGCTGTTGTTGCAGAGAACATAACACAGCCTGGCAGTCCAAATACTGGAGTTCCATCTAAATATGCCATAAGTAGCATGGCTCCTGGTAATACTGGGGTACCATATGCAACGATGTTTGCTCCTGTAGCTTTAATTGCGCCTGGAGTTTTATCATCTGGGTCTACACTCATTCCACCAGTAACTACTATTAGCTCTGCTCCCATTTCCTTAGCCTTTAGGACTTCATCTTTTATAAAATCTAATTCATCAGGAACTATAGTTTTATAAAAAACTTCTGTTCCAAATTGTAAAAGTTTTTTCTCTACAACTGGTCCAAATTTATCTGTGATTCTTCCCTTGTAGACTTCACTACCTGTAACTATAATAGCTGCTCTTAGACTATTGAAAGGTTTTACTTTAAATATAGGTCCTTTTTCATCGATTATCTTCTTTACGTCATCTATCTTATTCTTGTTGATAGTCAATGGAATAACTCTACATCCACCTATTAGCTTTTCTTCTTCAATAGTTCTATCTCCATGAATTGTAGCTATACATATATCGCCTAAGTCATTAACTTCCTCTAGAATTTCTCTATCGACTTTTAGTAATCCTTTGAAATCTGGATGTATATTTATCTTCCCTTCATGTGGGGGAGTGGTAAAATGTACACCTTCTCCACAAATCAAGTTTCCTAATGCTAAGGCAGCTTCATCTTCATGTAACTCATCTTCATTTAATTCAAATATATATATATGTTCTTTGCCAATTCTTAATAGGTGCTCAACATCTGATTCTTGAATAACATGTCCCTTTTTAAAAGCTACACCTTTAAATTCTCCTGGAACAATCTCAGTAATATCGTGACCAAGCACCATACCGATTGCGTTTTCAGTATTTACTACCTTCATTATATCCCCCATCTCAATTATGTAAATTAATCCTCTTTTGTCTCTTCTTCGTTTAATTCTTCATTTTCTTTAGCTTTTGCAACTGTTTCTTCCTTTTTCTTTACAGGAGTTTCCTCTATAGTTAAGTCTTCCTTAATATCGCTTGAAAACTTTTTAAACTCTTTTATTGTTTTACCTAGTGATTTTCCTAGCTCAGGTAGTTTTGATGGCCCAACTACAATCAAGGCAATTGCAAGAATTAATATCAACTCAGTGGTACCTATTCTGCCCATGCATTACACCTCTATTCTTTTAGTATTTATTCTTATGAATAATTATATCATATCAAAACATATTAGAAATAAAAACTATTATTTAATATGTTGCTAATTTTCTTCTTAACAGTTCTTTCTTTTGGCATACTGGACACATTTCACTATGCTTTTCATCAGGAATAAATTTGTTTCCACATTCCTTGCAGTGATTTAGTTTAATCTCTTTTATCATTTTAAGATTATATAAATCAGCTTTTTTAAATGAACTTGCCTTTAAAGCATTCTTTGGACAAACCCTCTCACATAAACCACAGTTATGACAGCTTCCAACCTTGTGGAACAACTGAATTGATTGGTCTTTCTCTATAGTCAAAGCTTTATTTGGACATTTCTCTACACATAAAGCGCAGCCATCACAGGAGTCTTCTACTTCCCATGAGGTAAATAAAGGATTTGATTCTACTGTACTAAAATCTATGTTCTTTAAAGTATTTAGTAAGACCTTACGTATAGAAAGATATTCTCCTTCATTTACTACAGTATCCAAGATTTCACTTGCTATGTTTGTAGTTTCCTTCTTCAGTAACATAAATAGATCTCTTCTGGAAATTGCTTCTTGAGAAAGTTTTTCTATATCAGCATTATCATAATGAAGACTATATTTTGGATCAATTCCAAGAAGCTTCACAAAATCAACAGCTTTTTCTAAATTATCTAAAAAATATTGATTTACATTGAGCTTACAACTTTCACATTTAGATAAATTAAAGCTCAAGTTTTTATCCTTAGAACTTATAAACAAGGCCGCTAAAAGCTCTGGATCAAAGGCATTTAGACAGCTAAGTTTCATATTTCCACTAGAATTTAATAAGGAGCATGCTAAAACAATGCTCTTTTTCTCATTTATAGTTCTTAGTATGTTTTCTTCACCTATTGCCTTTAGATTTATTGCCCTTGTTGGGCAAATTCCTTTACAGATCCCACATTTATTACATAAATTCTCATCTATTTTAAATTTGCCGGCATTGTAGCTTATAGCATTTTTAGGACAGGCTTCAATGCAAATTGAACAAACCTCGGACTCTTCAATTTTATTGAGGCATTTATATTCAATTATATTAGGATAATTTTCTTGGCTTAGTTTATCTATGAAAAAATCTAATATCATATATTTCACTCTTTCTTCCTATTCATAATAGCAAAAAGGAAGGTATTATCCTTCCTAATTGCCTGATGTATAGCTTTATGGAATCGGTCCAACAAACCTATGCATCTTTATAATATTTATTATGGGAGCAAATTTAGTGCTGCAAGTTCATCTGCTACATCTTTAAGATTCAATCTTTCAAGAGTTTCTCTTGTAGGCGCACCAGTTTTTTCATCCCAACCATATGCTTTATATAACATAGTCAATGCTAGTTGCATATCGTCTCTATCAAGCTTTACTGTTCCTTCTGTGAATGGTTTCATATCAGGATCTGCTGTAAATACCCACTCAGGAATTGTATCATGTTCATTTCTCATATCTATTGTATTCATATTTTTAACTGTAAGAGCTCTATGAAGAGTTGAAACTCTTTCAGCCATTAAATCTAAATCAGCCTCACTTATGTTTAATCCTGTTGCTAAACTGTAGAACTTAGATTCTAGTGCTGTATCTCCTCTATAGTTTCTTGCCTTTGATGGTGAAACTGTCATAGGCCATACCCAGTTACAAAGTGTTATTGAGTCATGTAAGAAGTTTCTGTCTAATGACCACTTAGCAAAGTTTGCTTTGTATTCATTCATAGGAGTGTAGTTCATTGGTGCATCCAATGCATCAGGTGAACCCCAAACTTCTCCAGCTATTTCTTTTAGCAACTCTGTTGGAAGACCTGCACCTATCATATTCATATGAGTATGTGAGTTAGCATCTCTGTTAAATATTACATTTATTAGAGCTCCAACTTGTGCTCCTGCTTCATTACTGTGGTGCTTTGGATAAGCCATCTTGGACCAAACGCCTACACCAGCATTGTCCCAATAATCTTGTCCTAGATTCCATCTTTTAGCTATATAATAAGAACCATCAAGTAAGTGACCAAATTCCCCTTCATTTGAAGCTAAACGTGGATAATATTCCATCATCCAACCTGGATCACCCTTCTCTAATAATTCCCAATTGATTGAGTCAAATTCTTCTTTTGGTAATATTTCCTTGAATTTTCCTGTTTCGTATAGATATTTAAAATCCTTAGGTAATAGACCATAGTTACTCCAAATTCCATAATCATCAGCAAGTCTTGATCCTAGTGATTTTGTTACTAATTGATCTAAGCCTTGTTTTTCTCCATCAGCATAGCCATGAACCATAGCTGTTCCTGGAGCTATAAAGTTTATACAAGTACTTGTAGCATATGGAGATAAACCATATTTTTCAAGCTCAGGTACATGAAGATTGGATTGGCAACGGATTGGACATGAATAGCATCCACCCATTTTAATTGTTCTTTCTTCTGCTACTGGTCCTAAGTCAAATATAGCCTTTTGAGTACGTAGACCAACCTTGTTTTTATCTCCAGCAGGACACTCGCCTGTTTCTACCTTTGGCTCAGAAGCTCCCCAGAACAATGCTGTTTGAGCAGTCCAACGACTTCCTTTACTATGATATTCTGCCCAGCTTTGTGGTGTACTTGGTACAACGTGTTGATTATTTGACCCTATTATATCAGTCATCATATATTCGTTAAGATCTAACCAATCTTGTTTTTTACCTTCAGCAATATGTACTGCTTGAGTACCCTTAACCGCAATCGCTTTAAGCTTCTTTGAACCTAGAACTCCACCGTGTCCACCAGCTGAATGGTTTACAGTATTTACAATTGAAGCTAAGTTCTTTAGGTTTTCTCCAGCTTGACCAATTGCTGCTACACAAGCTTCTTTACCCATTATTTCATTGATTAAGTGTGTTGTATCTATTACACCTTTTCCCCAAAGGTTGCTAGCATCTTCGATTGAAACTTTGTCATCTTCAATTTTAATCCATACTGGAGTCTTTGAAGCACCTTCTATAATAATTGCATCGTATCCTGCAAATTTCATCCAAGGTCCAAAGTTTCCACCCATGTGACTATCAGTTACTGCATTGTATGGGTTTGTTGGTCCTAAGGATGTGATATTTGTTCTACCACTACATGGAGCTGTTGTTCCTGTTAATGGTCCTACTGCTATAACTAGCTTATTAGCTTCATCAAAAGCTTTTGTGCCTTGAGGAACCTCATCAAATATTACCTTATAGCCTAGTCCTGCTCCACCTATTAAATCTTTATTGTATTTCATACTATCTTCAGTAGTTATACTTCCATTAGTTAAGTTAACTCTAAGTAATTTTCCTGTCCAACCGGTTACATTAGCCATTTATAATTCCTCCTATCATCTTGCATCAAATATATTTTAAGTCTCTATTATGAAAATTTATATCCTTTTCTTCTCAACATTACTTCAACTTTTTCCCAAGGAATGATTTGTAGGGAACCCGTTATACAATTATCCGCACATGCTCCACATAGGATACATTTAGTTGATTTATTTGTTTCAGGGTCTATTGTTGGCATAGTCCAAGGGCATGCAGTAGTACATGCTCCACAGCCTACACATAGGCTTTCATCAACTGTCCATGCTCCTGTTCCTTCGCTTTGGCTAATAGCCTTTACTGGACATGCTGCTGCACATTTTGCATCTTCACATTGCTTACAGGTTTCTGGAGTCATAAGGAAGTTTCCAAAATAGCCATTTTCTGAACGATAATTTTCTTTCATTTCAGTTCCATAATTATATGTTCTACCAATTTTCACTCTAGATATTGTAGGGTGAATTTTAGCATCATTAGTTACTGTACATACCATTTCACATCTTTGGCAACCTACACATTTACTAGGTTGTGAAATAAGAAGACCCTTTGGAACTACGAATGCAGCTACACCTGCTGGTACTTCGTTGCTAGCTGGTTCTTCTTTAGTACATCCCATTAAATTCAAAACAGAAGCTGTAACTGTTATACCTGCAATACTCTTACCACTTATTTTTAAGAATTCACGTCTTGATCTAACCTTCACTATAAATTCCTCAATTTCTCTTTCAAACATTGTCTCAACCTCCCAATTAAAATTGTTAATTGCTCAACTATATTTCTTCTTCATCCTTGTCAACTGTTTCTTCACTTACCTTATTCGCATGATTTTTAAATTCTCTTATGGTTTCTCCAAAAGCCTTGCCTATCTGAGGAAGCTTTGCAGGTCCAAAGATTACAAGAGCAATTCCTAAAATTAATATAAGTTCTGTAGTGCCTAGTCTACCCATATGTATGCCTCCATTTCATTCTTATTTATGGATTTTGTTCAGCTTCGACTTCAATCCATTCAGTTAATTTGTCTGCATGAGCCTTCTTCATAAACTTGTCCGAATAAAGATATAACGCCTTGTTAGAAGCTCTAGATTCTTTTATATCGCTATATTCTTCTTTCTTCTTTAGCTCATCTAATACTTGAAGAAACTCATCTTTCTTTAAGTTAAAAGGACTATGTAAAAACAATCTGCTATCTGTAGGTCTTGGATAAGTTCTAGATTCATCCCTAACTGTCTCCACCACTAAATTAAACAGATTCTTTTCTTCTACCATAATCAACATTTTAGCGTAGTTTTGAGTCATTCTTTCTTCTGAAAATAGATAAATACTCTCTTTCCCTTTTTTGATACAAATATCACTAAATTCTTCTCTTGATTTCAACTCATCAAGTGATGGTAATATTTCATCTACTTCAAGTGAGAAGGGTTCATCTAAAAATTGTTCTGCATTAGTTAATTTGCTGTCATAGGAATTATCTCTAACAAACCAGCCCATAAGCGCGATTTTGTCAGTTTCTCTTTCTACTTGATAAGTTTCTCCATCCAGTTTCTCTTCAACTATTGTCTCATCTAGTTTTAGCTCATCATTAGAATTAATATCGTTCATATTTATCCCTCCTAACTTTTTGAATTGTCCCCAGAATGTGATATTATGGTATTAGTCACTCGTTAAATATATCACAGGCAATCATCTTTTTCAACGAAAAAAGACCTTAACCGTTTATCTATCTTTTACAATACGCTTGTACAATTTTTAACTAAGATTTTTCAACTATTGTCTTAGAATGACCATCTATGTTATATTTAACTTAAAGTACAAAATATATGAAATGAGTGATATAGTGAATAAAATAGTATTTAAAGAACTTCTTGATGAATTGAAAATCCATAGCGAAGTAGCTATGTTGACCTATTTGGAAAACAATGATAAAAAAGTATTACCTTATTCTAAACTAAATCTATCGAGGGATGAGAATCTAAATGATAGTATAAAGTCCACTTTTAATACTGGAATTCCTCATCTATATGAGGATGATAATAATAGGATATTAATTGAGCCTTTCTTCACAAAACCAAGGTTAATTGTTTTTGGAGGAGGACATATAGCTTTGCCTTTGACAGAATTTGGACATAGAGTTGGTTTCTCAGTTGTGGTTGCTGATGATAGATTGAGTTTTGCAAATGTAGATAGGTTCCCCATGGCAGATGAAGTCATATGCGAAGATTTTAATAAGTCTTTTGATTTAATTAAACTAAGACCATCTGATTTCGTAGTAATAGTTACCAGAGGACACAGATACGATGGTGTATGCCTTAGAAATGCTCTTAAGTTCAATCCTGCTTATATAGGTATGATAGGCTCTAAGCGTAGAGTTAAGGCGATGATGGAGGAGCTGATTTCTGAAGGCTATGAAAAAGACAGATTGGACAAGATTTCTTCCCCAATAGGCTTAGATATTGGAGCAGTAACTCCTGAAGAAATTGCAATAGCTATAATAGCTCAAGTAATTTCCTATAGAAGAGCTGGTCTTGATAAGACAAAGCCTAGTAAATTTAACTGGCCTGAATTTGATATAGAAGTCATAAAGGAAGCCAGTCAAGAATCAGAAATCCCTCGTGCCTTGATTACTATTATAGGGTCAAAGGGTTCAGTTCCTAGAAAAGCTGGAGCTAAAATGATTGTTTGGTTGGATGGAAAAACTCTTGGAACAATCGGCGGTGGATGTAGTGAAGCAAATATATTGACCTTGGCTCGTGAGATAATCCGTACTAAAGGATATTCAATAGAGCATGTAGATATGACTGGTGAGGTAGCTGAAGATGAAGGCATGGTATGTGGCGGAACAATGGAAGTGTTGATCGAAGCTATAGACTAAAAGCAATATATACAAAAAACTCCTATTTTTTTAGTATAGGAGTTTTTTTATATATTATTCATTTAGTTCCACTTTTCTGCCCATTTCTGTATTTCTACCATGGCTTTTTGTAATTCTCTCCCTTTATCAGTTAGATCATACTCTATTCTAACTGGTGTTTCTGGATATACATGTCTAATGATTATTCCTTGTGATTCAAGCTCTTTAAATCTTTCAGTTAACATCCTAGCGCTTAAATTAGGAATAGCTGCTTCTATATCGGAAAATCTCTTTTGACCACTGAGCAAGGTTTGGATGATTAGACCAGTCCATCTTTTCCCTAACAACTCAAATGCTGATTCAAATTTTGGACACATATGGTATTTTTCCATTATAATCACCACCTACCATTAGTATACCCTATTTAGTTACAAATAGTAAGTATATTATTAAAAATATTATTCTCTCAAAAAATAAATACTACCGCTAAATTAATCAGTAGTATCTATTTTAAATAGGGGCTAAAATGAGTAATCTATTTCAGAAAATTGTCTTGAAAATTCTTCTACATCTCTTGCAACTGTTTCTGGTGTTTCTTTATCCATTAGTAGTCTCTTTAAAAATATAGCTATTTTCTCCATATCTTCTTCCTTATAACCTCTTCTAGTTATTTCTGGTGTTCCTACACGTACCTCGGGTGCTCCTCCAGAAAAATCATCTGAAACAAGGATTCCTGCCTTTTCTAAATATTTAGCAGGTGCAAAATCAATCATTGCTCCTAGATTCACTAGTATAAGATGTGAATTTGTATATCCCTTATTTTTACCTAATACATTAAATCCAAATTTATCTAGGGCTTTTGCTAAGGCTTTGGAATTCTTAACGATTTGGGGACCATATTCAGATCCGAATTCCTTCATCTCTAAAATAGATGCTGCTAATGCTGGAAGTCTATTTAGATGATGACTGGTTACTAATGAAGGAGATAATGTACTTCCTACCTTCTCTATTAATTCTTTATCGTTGGAAACTACAAATCCGCCTTGCGGTCCAGGGAATGACTTATGGGTACTTCCAAACATTATATCCGCTCCTTCCTCAAGAGGATTTTTAAATACTCCTGAAGCTATAAGCCCTGTGACATGTGCAGCATCATAGGCAATTTTAAAGCCTAACTCATCAGCAAATGGTCTTAGTTCCCTAACTGGTTCTTGAAATAATGTACCTGAACCACCGAATATAACTAACTTTGGTTTTAATTCTCTAACTTGATTCTTTAAAGCTTCAATATCCACTTCTCTATCTTCAGTAAACTTCATATATTCTACTTTAATTGTTTCATCAAATTGTCTAACCTGACACATAGGCCCAACTAGTCCATGCCCCCAGTCAGCTAGACTTACTTCTATTACTAAGTCACCAGGTTCTAATAAAGCTAGTACTACGGACATTCCAGCCATATGACCTCCTATGGGTCTAAGGTCTGCATACTTTGCTTTGAATATATCCTTCACTAAATCTTGAGTTGCCATCTCAAATTCACTTATATATTTGTTTCCTGTATATTGATCTGTAAACCCATTATATGCCTTATACACTT
>CAYZZR010000050.1:0-12332 GCA_964482775.1 uncultured Tissierella sp.
GAACAGCACTATAAACTGCAACGGCCATAGTCTGAGTTTTACCGGGAATATTTCCCGCTATCATAATAGTTGCTCCAAATTCTCCAAGGGCTCTCGCAAAGGCAAGAATGGTACCTGCTACTATACTATTAAAGCTATTTGGTAGTATTATTTTTAGAAGTATTTCATGCTCTGAAAGTCCTAGAGTTCTTGCTACATAAATCATATTTTTATCAACTTGTTCAAAGGCTCCTCTTGCAGTTCTATACATAAGAGGGAAGGATACTACTATTGATGCGATAATAGTTGCAACTGATGAAAAGACTAAAGTGATATCATAATTTAATAGGAACTTGCCAATTAGGCTGTTTCTACCAATACTTACCAACAATAAGAATCCTACAACAGTAGGAGGTAATACAAGTGGAAGGGTAAATATCCCATCCACAATGCCCTTGAATTTATTTAGTCTTAAAGCAAAATAAGCACTATAGATTCCCAATATAAAGGTTATAATGGTAGCAAAAACTGCTGCCTTTAGTGATAAAAATAGTGGTGATAGATCCATAGTTATAGCTCCTTATACTTTTGAAATTTGTTTATTTCATTGAAAAACCATATTTTTCAAATACATTTACAGATTCTTCTGTCGAGAGGTAGTCCAAGAATTCTTGAGCTCTTTCTACATTTGCGCTTGATTTAATTACAGCAACAGGGTATGTAACCTCTTTGTGGCTTCCATTTGGAGCCTCTGTTATTATCTTGACGTTATCAGTACTTGAAGCATCGGTAGCATAAACTACGCCACAATCAACCTCTCCACTTTCAACCCATGTCAATACTGTTCTAACATCACTACCATAGACTGCTTTTGACTTAACTTGGTCTAAAATATCAAGGGTAGTAAATATCTCTTCACTATATTGACCAACAGGTACACCTGCAGGTTCTCCTAATGCTATTTTTTTAACTTCATCCTTAGTTAAATCTTCAAAAGAAGTTATAGCTAATTTGCTATCCTTTGGTGCTATTAAAACTACTTTGTTTACTAAAAGAGTTTTCTTGGATTCTTTAACAATTATATCCTTTTCTTCTAGAGCAGTCATTTGTTTTTGAGCAGCTGACATAAATATATCTGCGGGAGCTCCTTCTTCAATTTGTGCTTGTAGTGCTCCTGAGCTACCAAAGGTAAAAGTAAGAGTAGTTGATGGATCAACATTCTTATAGTTTTCTGCTAGTTCTTGAAGAACATCTGTCATACTAGCAGCAGCTGAGATTAAAAGCTCACCATTTTTTGGAAAATTTTTAGCACATCCAGCAAAAATGATCATAGAGAGTACTCCTATTAGAAGAAGTGCTAATGCTTTTTTCATTTTCATAATATCCTCCTGCATTTCGTTTATCTCAAGAAAGATATACGAAGACATTTTTTAATCGCCAAAAATGGCGATTAATCAGTGTTAATTGTATCACAATTAAAGTATTTATGGAATATTTTTTCAGAGAAATCATTTAACTCATTTACTAATAAATTATATCTGATTAACAAATCTTCAGCTTCCTCCGTAAGTTGGGAGTTTCCTCCACTAGCACCCCCAGAATGAGTTGAAATCAATTTTATTCCTAAATCCTCTTCAGATTTTCTAATTATCTTCCAAGCCTTACTTGATGACATATTCATTTTTTTATATGCACCAGACAGTGTACCTGTTTCTTTTACTAATGTTAATATCTTAGCAACTCCAGGCCCAAAGTATTTTTCTTCATTATATATAGTTATCTTTAGATTATATTTTAGTTTATCATAATTGCATTGACTCAAGTATCTCACTCCTTAGCGATGAAAGTATATTCATTATATATTTTTACCTACTTGTCTGTCTAGTTAATATTTTCGCTATCAATAACTATCTATGTTATAATATTGTAGTTATTAATTTGAATTTAAAGAGGTAGCTATGGAATTATTGAATATAAATAAATCAAATAAAAATCAATTTATAAAATTTTATGAAGAAAGATATTTAAATAATCCACTTAAAAGAGATTCAATGTCATCATTATTGAAGGGACTTTTAAATGGGACAAGTGTAATGTGTGAATCTGTTTTTTTGGAGCCTGTTATGGTAGTTGAAAATGGCAAAATACTAATGATTGCAGTACTTGCCCATGCTTATAGAATGCCCTATATTCTGCAAATCAGTTTTTTTGAAGCTATTGAAGAGAATGAAGAAGCATTTTCTATGATTCTTAGAAGGGCAAATAGCTTAGCTAAAGAAAAAGGTGCAAAGAAAATATCTGGAACATTAAACATTCATGTAAATTATGGATTAGGATTTTTAGCTAGCAACTATGATTCTAAACAAGGATTTGGATCACCGCATAATCCAGAGTTTTATAATACATTATTCGAAGACCAAGGATTTGAAACTATAGACATGGTAAGCTTTAAAAAGAATATGAATGATATGGATCCTCTTTTTTCAGAGAGCATTTATAAGAAACTATCAAAGAGATATACAATCCGCAATGTGAATTTTAAAGCTTTAGATAATGAATCAAAAATCTACACTGAGCTTAATAACGAAGCCTTTAGCAATCATCCGTTTTATTATAAACGAGATTACAATGAGGATTTAGAGCTTTTTAAGGATTTTAAGTTTCTATTAAGTCCTGAAAATCTATTGTTTATTGAAAGAGATAAGAAACCAGTAGGCTTTATGCTTTGGTATCCAGATTTTCACAGCATAATGAAACCAAATGAATCTATAGGCTTAGCTACAGTAGTTAGAAGTAAGCTGTTTCCTACTAAAATGAAAACATTTAAAGTTGTAGAAATAGGGGTAATTCCATCGGAACAAAATAAAGGAGCAATTATGATGCTCTTTGATCATTGCTATAAATTAGCAAGGAATAAATATGATAGCTTCGAGTCTGGTTGGGTTTTAGCTGATAATAGAAAATCCTTTGCCTTAGGAGACAAATTGGCAGATGGAATACATAAAAAATACAAGGCTTTCATAAAGGACGTGCTTTAATGGGCACATACAAATCAATAATTGAAATACCAGAAGATATTTTCTTGAATAAGGACTTAATAGATTTACTTAAGCTTCTAGAAACTGTAAATCCTTGTGGACAATCTTATGATGTTAAGGAAGATGCCCTCCTTATATCCTATATCTTAAAAATTAATCTATTTAATTTTTTAAAGGGTCCTATAATAAATGTAAAAGCAAGTATAATCGGACTTCCAATTTCTTTAAGTGAGAAGGCTTATTATGGTAATGTAGAAAAAATAGACAATATGATAGAAGAAAAAAGGGGTTTAAAGATAGTACTAAATGCAGATAAAGATTTAGGATTTAAAGCTCAAACCCTTTCAACATTTGTATTTAATAACAACTTCCCAAGCTTTAAGGATTATTTACTAAAGCTAAGACATCCTTATAGAAGAAGAATAAAAAAAGCTCTTGATATGAGAGAAAAATTGATTATTCAAGAAATAAAACCAAATGATTTTACCCATGACCATTATGCACTTTATCTAAGTGTAATGAATAGAACCACTAATCCCTTGGAGACTCTAAGTATAGATTTCTTTAGAGACTTTAATTCTAAAATGTATGAGTTTTTAGATAAGGATAGCAATCAAGTGGTTGCCTTTATTCAGCTCAAAAGAATAGATGATCTTCTTTATTTTGTCTTTTGTGGATTTAATAAAGAGGACAATGACAAATATGACCTATATTACAATATGCTTTTAAAAATTGTAGAAGAGGGAATATCAAGTGGTATAAAATCAATAAACTTCGGACAAACCTCAGAAGAAAGTAAGCTAAAAATAGGGTGTGTTGAAGTTCCTAAATACCTTGGAATCCATCATAGCAATCGATTAGCAAATATGGCTCTACAGCTCTTGATTCCAATATTTTCCTATAAGCCATACAAGATAGTTCACAAAGTGTTCAAGGAGTAGTATATGAATATATATCTTAAGAAGGTAAGAGTAAACACTATTTTTTCAAGATTTGACCCAATTAGAGTAGAGCCTTTAGAACTTTGCTATGTAAAGACTCTAATAGAGGATATGGGTCATAGAGCTATAATCATTGATGAACTCTTTGGAAGTTCTATGCCCACAAGAGAGAAAAGTACTTATGAACAAATTGATATTATAATTTTAACAGGCTATAACGTTGCAGAAAATCAAATTTTGAAAGAAGCAAAGAAATACAAATCCAAGTTTCCAAATACAAAGATAATCATAGGGGGTCTACATATACAGCTTAATGCTTCAAGCTTTCATATGCCTTTTGTTGATTATGTTGTTCATTCTCAGGGCTTGGATGCATTAAGGAATGCCATTAGAATAATTGATGGAGAAGATTTAGAGCCAAAAGGATTTGATTTTAGAATAGAGGACAAATGGATTACAGGTGAATTGGAGATTATCTATTCAAATGAATCTATTTATCCAAATCGAGAGTTTTTTAATGAGAATAGAAAGAAAATATACTATTTAGAAAAAAAAGAAGTAGCCCTAATAAAGGGAAGTGTTGGTTGCCCATATAAGTGTTCATATTGCTATTGTAGAGAGCTAAATGGGGGCGAATTTTTAAAGGCTAACTATAAGAAGCTTATAAGAGAAATGCTTGATATTAATGCCAATTATTTTTGGATAGTAGATGATGTTCTCTTTACCAATAGATTGGACGCATTGAATTTTATAAAAGAAGCTAAAGAACATAACTTTAATAAAAAGTTTATTGCATATTTAAGAGCTGATTTTATAATTAAAGAAGAAGATCTAATAGCTGAATTAAAGGATCTAGGGCTTTGTGAAATAATAATTGGATTTGAAGCTATAAATGAAGACGAGCTTAGAAGTTACAACAAAGCCATCCATGCAATAGATTATCCTAGGGTAATAGACATTCTTAAAAGAAAGAATCTAGATTTTACAGCACTATTTATGGTTCAACCTTCTTATGACATAAAGGATTTTATGAATCTCTATAGATTTATAACTAATAATGATATAGAAGTGTTTACCTTGTCAATTTTTACACCAATAAAGGGTACAAGTGGATATAAAGATGAAAAAGAGAAATTAGCTACAAGTAATCCTAAATATTTTGATTTTCTTCATCTAGTCACTAAATCCAAGATTCCAAAACCCTTATTTTATGTGCTATTTTACGGAATGCAAATAAGACTTATTAAATCTAAAAGAGTTAGGAACTACATATTGAGGAGACAGTAATGAATATATGGGATTTTTGGGCAAAAAAGTACAATAAGCTATGGGTTCAAAAATATAGTCTTAGGCCTACTAGACAATATTTATTAAAGGCTTTAGACTTAAAAAGTGCTGAGAGGATTTTGGATTTAGGATGCGGCCCTGGAGAGTTGATAGAGGAGCTTTACATAATCAACAGTGAATTAGATATTACTGGAATAGATTTTTCTAAGGGAATGCTTAGTGAATCCATAAGAAAGAATCCAAAGGCAAGGCATATTCAAATGGATGTAAAGGACTTACATACTATAAATGAAAAGTATAATATAATAATATCTACTCATTCATTACCATATTGGAAAGACCCAGATAAGGTGATGAAGGATTTATGGTCTATAATAGCTGAGGATGGTAAAGTATATATAGGCTTTGCAAGTGGGAATAGCTTGTATGATAAAATAGCCTTATTCTTTGTAAAGTTTACTACAGGGCCAGCCAATTATCCATCAGACAATAGTTTTAGGAGATTGGTAAGTACATATTTTCAAGTTGAAGATTTAAAGATTATTAAAGAGAAAAGCTTTATGCCAAGAATTGCAGTTTATACTCTTAGGAGGTTGTAAGATTGAAGGTATTGTTGATTAGACCCAAACCACCAAAGGAAACCATTGGACTTCAGCATGTTATGATTTGTGAACCATTGGAGCTGGAATATTTAATTTCCAATGTACCTGAATACATAAAGGACAAGGTTTCCTTAAAAATATATGATATGATTTTAGAGAGAAAGACATTTAAAAGCATTCTAAGGGATGAGAACCCTGACTTCATAGTATTTACTGGATATATTACTCATATAGGTGTCATCAAGGATATGGCTAAGTTTGCTAGAGAAATAGTGCCAGCTGTGAAGGTAGGTGTAGGTGGAGTTCATGCTGAAGTCATACCTGAAGATTTTGAATCTCCATTTATTGATTTTATTTATGACAAAAACCCAATTGATGCCTTTAATGAGACATTGATAGGCTTGTTAGTGGATAGAAGTATAGAGGAAATCACAAATAACATAAGTTTAATTGAAGCCAAGGATAAGTCTTTTAATTATATACATCCAAATAGAAGATCTGTAGAAAGATATAGTGATAAATACTATTATATGTTTCATAATCCATGTGCCTTAATAAAAACCTCCTATGGTTGTCCATACAATTGTAGTTTTTGTTTCTGTAAGGAAATCACAAAGGGCAAATATTACACTAGAGAAATTGAGGATGTCCTTGTTGAACTAGAGCATATTAAGGAAGAAGAAATATATATTGTAGATGATGATTTTCTTTATGACATAAATAGATTAAATGAATTTATTGATGGGCTTAAGTCAAGAAATATAAATAAAAGATTTTTAATTTATGGACGAGCTGATTTTATTGCTAAAAATGAAGAGTTAATACAAGCCTTTAAGGCTGTAGGACTTCAAGCTCTAATTGTGGGGATTGAGTCAGTCAGAGAAAAGGATTTAGTAGAATATCATAAAGGTACAACTAAGGATATCAATGAGAAATGTATCAACATATTGAAAGCTCTTGATATTGAACTATATGCTACTTTGATACTTCCTTTGGATTTCACTAAGGAGGACTTTAAAGAACTAAGAACATGGCTAAGAAACCTAGAGGTTAGGTTTGTGAATTTACAACCCCTAACCCCTCTACCAGGAACCGATATATTTGAGGAATATATTCCTAAGCTTATAGTTGCTAGAGAAGATTATGCTAAGTGGGATATGGCACATATAGTGTTAAAGCCTGAGCATATGAGCATAAAGTCATACTACTATCAAATGCTCTTATCATACTATAGAATAATTATGAGACCAAAGCATATTCAATTCTTAGTAAATAAGTATGGCAGAAAAGAGTGCTTTAAGATGTTAAGAGGAAGTAGTTATGTGAGCTGGCAGTACATTAAGAAGATATTGAAGGGATAGACTATGAAAAAAATATTGCTTATACAGCCAAGTCCATATGATCAAAATCATAAGCCTATAAAGAAGAATAAGCTATACTTCGTAGGATTAGCTTTACCACTACTTGCAGCTATGACTCCTAAGGACTATGAAGTGGAAATAGTGCTAGAAATTCTAGAGGATATCCCTTGGGATACTGATGCAGATATTATAGGTATTAGTTCAATGGGCCACGGAGTTATACGATCCATTGATATAGCTAAAGGCTTTAAAGAAAAGGGTAAGACTGTCATAATGGGTGGATATATGGTAAGTATAATGGCAGAAGAGGCCACCAAATATTGTGATGCCGTAGTAGTAGGGGATGCGGAATTAGTATGGGAAGATTTGCTTAAGGACTATGAAATGGGAAACCTAAGAAAGCTTTATGAGAAGAATTTATCTCAAGGAACTCTTTCAACTCCTATACCTAGATTTGATTTGATATTAGATAAAAATTTAGGCGATTTTCTTCCGGTGCAAGCTGGTAGAGGTTGTCCCAACATTTGTAGTTTTTGCTCTGTAGCTTGTCTTTACAAGGGCCACTATATCAAGAAACCCCTAGAGGAAGTTGTTAGAGATATAAGGCAGATTAAGGAATTAGGCTACAATAAATTTCTTCTTTTAGATGATAATATTTTTTCAGATAGAATATATTTAAAGGAGCTCTTAAAGGAAATAAAAAACTTAAATATGTCCTGGATGAGCCAGTGTGATATTCGAATTGGTAAGGAGGATGAGCTTCTTAAGGAATTAGAGACAAGTGGATGCACTACCCTTAGCTTTGGTTTAGAAAGCATTTCTAAGGAAAGTCTAGTTGCTATGAATAAAGCCTGGGCTAATCCAGCAGAGTATCCTAAGCTAATTAAGAACATTCAAAATCATGGTATAGATGTATCAACAGAGATGGTACTAGGTGGAGATGGAGATACTATAGAATCCATTAAGTCTACTAAGGATTTTATAGAGGACAACAAGATATCAGTTCCGAGATTCTATATTTTAACTCCAATACCAGGAACTAAGTTTTTTGAGGATATTGTAAGTCAAGGAAAGCTTGTTAAGGATGATATATATTCCTTTGATGGTACAGAAGCAGTACATCAACCGGAGCACATGTCCCCAGAGGAATTGACTAATGCCTATTGGGAGCTATACAATGACTTATTTACTATAAAATCCATATTTAAGAGAAATATATTGAGAAAAGAGTTTATAAAAAAGCCATTTAAGTACTTGTTTTATTGTGGTGTAAATCTATACTATAGATATCAAATAAAGCAAAAAATCACACCAAATATATTTTAATTTTTGCGGTATATTAAATAATTGCCTCGTTATTATTAGAGTAGAAATAAATGCTTATGTTAAATTGAACATATTGGAGGTCAAAGAATGTTTATTATTGAAATTTTAAAAGCTATTATTTTAGGAGTAGTAGAAGGAATTACTGAATGGCTACCTATTAGCAGCACTGGTCATATGATTTTAGTTGAGGAATTTATCAAACTAGATGCATCTGATGCATTTATGGAAATGTTTAGAGTGGTAATTCAGCTTGGTGCAATCTTAGCAGTTGTACTTCTCTATTTTAACAAACTAAACCCTTTTTCACCTAAGAAATCTATGCAAGAGAAAAAGAATACTATGGAAATTTGGTTTAAGGTGATTATAGGTATTATTCCAGCAGGAATATTAGGAGTCTTGTTTGATGATTGGTTAGACGAGCATTTTTACAATTATTTAGTAGTATCCATTATGCTCATAGTCTATGGTGTTTTATTTATAGTTATTGAAAACAGGAATAAAAACAAGAGACCACAGATTAAAAAATTCTCAGATTTATCATACGTTACTGCCTTCGGTATAGGATTATTCCAAGTATTATCTCTGATTCCAGGCACATCTCGCTCAGGTGCTACTATTCTTGGAGCCATCATATTAGGAACATCGAGAAGTATCGCAGCAGAATATTCCTTCTTTATGTCCATACCTATAATGTTCGGAGCTAGTGCATTAAAGTTAGTGAAGTTTGGTCTAAACTTTACAGGAATGGAAGTAGCTATATTGCTAACAGGAATGATTGTAGCCTTTCTAGTATCAGTAGTTGCAATTAAATTCTTGATGAAATATATCAAAAACAATGATTTTAAAGCCTTTGGCTGGTATAGAATTGCTTTGGGTATTTTAGTTATTGGATACTTTATGATATTTGGTTAAAGGAGAAGGAAATGATAAATAAAGAACTACTTAGATACATAGAAACAAACATAATTCCTCGTTATAGGAAAAATGACAAAGCCCATAATGAAAACCATGTAAGATGTGTTATACATAATAGTATTTTAATTGCTGAAAAATATGATATTGATAAGAATATAGTTTATACAGCTGCTGCATATCATGATTTGGGGTTAGAAGTAGAAAGAGAAAGACATGAGGTTTTCTCGAAAGAAATTATGTTAAATGATAAAAAACTAGATGAATTTTTTAATAAGGAAGAAAAAGAGATAATAGCTGAAGCAATTCTTACCCATCGAGCTTCATCTAAAGTAGAGCCAAATTCCATATATGGGAAAATTGTAGCTGATGCTGATAGAGATTTAATACCTGTTCATATAATTGAGAGAACAATTTTATATAGCTTGGAAAATTTTTTACAATATGACAAAAAGGACCACTTTATTAGAACTCAAGAGCATATTGAAAGTAAATATGGGAAGGAAGGCTATATAAAGTTATGGTTAGACTCAAAAGTTAATCATAAAAGATTAGAAAAACTTAGAAATTTAATATCTGATAAAAGTAGGTTTGAAAGAGTATTTGATTATTATTTTGAAAAACACATAAAACAAGGTTTGAAAGGATAAGAGAATCATAGATACTTATATATAAGTAGATAAAAAAGATACTGTAGTGAGTTGTATTATTGAAAATTTATAACAAGGTAATGATGTCTACCGTTTCTTCAAGCGGTCAGGTACCTTATTCGTCAACAGGTGGTGTGTCTAAACGATGCAAGCATAGTTGCGGCGGTGTGATGAAATTGTCTCAACAGAAGAATATTTACAATTAAAAATATAGCTAAAAAGGGGTGTATATTTTATGTTTGGTAGAATTGGTATGGCTGAAATGATGATAGTTCCATTTACTTTTATTATACCAGCTATTATTTTATACTTTATTATAAAGTTAGCTGTAAAACATGCGATTAGAGAACTTAGAAAAGATGGCACGTTATAAATAAATGATATTATGACGCATTCTTAATATTATGCGTCAAAATTGTAGAAAATTGCGTCATTACGAGGAGGAGATAGAATGAGAAGATTTGCATTAATGATTTTTTCAATCTTTATAGGGGTATCATTTATTGGATGTGATACTGAAAAAGTTACTCCTGAAACACCAAATACGATGTCTCCGTCAATAATGGTTGATGGGGAGTTGTACTCTACAACTGGTGAAGAAATGACCATAGAGCCTGATGAAAGTGTAATTAAAACAGTAACTTCAATAATTAAGGGTACTGAACTACCGTCAAATGAAGGTGAAATAAATTTCCCAGTTCCAAGTACAAAGTATGCAAAGATTAATGATAATGAAGAATATGTTGTGGTTTTAATGAACTTGGAATGGATAAAGTTTGAGAAAAGAGATGATTGGGGTTTGGAATTAGCAACCACTAAGATATCACCCACAGGATTAACTTTATTATTCAATCAGTCTGGAGGGAATCCTACAGGTGATTTACAAACAGGTAGTTTCTACTGGTTAGAGGTACTGATAAATAATCAATGGATTCCTGTAGAAATGTTACCATCTGCAAAGGATATTGGATGGACAGATGAGGCCTACATTATAAGTATGAATGATATAACAGAATGGGAAGTTAACTGGAAGTGGTTATATGGTGAAATTCCAATTGGTAGTTATAGAATTGGAAAAGAAATTATGGACTTTAGAAGTACAGGTGGAATATATAATATTATTAATTACTATGCTAATTTTGAAATAGTAAAGTAAGACTTATTCTTTATAAATTATTCCGTATTGGTATACTAACAATCCATGCAAATATGACTATAGGGAAGGTGAAATGATGAATGATAAAATAACTAAAGTCATAGATAATATTTTCAAAAAAACAGCTGATCTAAAACAGGTTCATGAATGTGCCCTATATATTGAAAATATGAACGTAGATTTTTCATATAGAAATTCATATGGAGATAGAGAAATAGATGATCCATTTGTTATAGCAAGTATAACAAAGCTATTTACTACTACATGTATATTAGCAATGAAAGATGAGAATCTTCTTTCATTAGATGAGAAGGTTTCATATTATTTTAGTGATGAAACAATGAAGGGACTTCATATATACAATGGGGTAGATTATTCATGGGATTTAACTATAGCAAATCTTCTTTTTCAAAATAGTGGACTACCTGATTATTATGATGAGGGAAAAAGTAGTGTAAAGAGATTTATTTTATCAGAAGATTTCTATTTTGATATAGAAAAGAAAATAGAATCAGTAAAAAAATTAAAACCTCATTTTGCACCTGGAACCTTAAATAAGGCATATTATTCTGATGTTAATTTCGATATGCTTGGAGAGATTATTGAAATTGTTTTAGATATGTCTTTAGAAGAAGCCTATAAGAAATATATATTTAAACCTTTAGGATTAACAAATACTTACTTGCCAAAAAATGAAGATAGCTTTGTACCATCCATGTATTATAAAGATAAAATAATTACAAGACCTAAATTTATATCTAGTAGTAAAGCAAGTGGAGGAGCTATATCTACTACGAATGATTTAATGATATTTATTAAGAGCTTTTTCAACGGTAAGTTATTTAATAAAGAGAACTTTAAAGAGTTAATGAAGTATAATAAACTTCAATCTTCTATGGGGCCTATAAATTATGGCGGTGGATTTATGCAGATTCCTTTAGAAGGAATATATACCTTATTTCAAGGTAAGGGGGAGCTAATCGGACATTCAGGATCTACAGGATCTTTTGCCTTCTATTTTCCTTTAAAGGATATGTTTATTACAGGAAATATCAATCAGGTGGCCGATCAAGCATTGCC
>CAYZZR010000051.1:0-12231 GCA_964482775.1 uncultured Tissierella sp.
AGATGAAATAAGGAATTACGAACTATTAAATAATGACATTTTATTTAATAGAACAAATAGTCCGGAACTTGTTGGAAAAACATCCATTTATAAAGAAGAAATGAAAGCGATATTTGCTGGTTATCTAATCAGAATTAGACCATTTGAGCTCATTAATAATTATTATATAAATTATTTCCTTAATTCTAGTTATGCGAAGCATAAGTGTTATCAAGTAAAAACTGATGGTGTTAGTCAGTCCAATATTAACTCGCAAAAACTAGGAGAATTTGAGATCCCCATTCCCCCTCTAGAAGAGCAAAAAGAAATAGTCCGTATCCTAGATAATCTTCTATCATTTGAATCAAAAATAGAAGAATTAACCCAACTTGAAGAACAAATAGACCTACTTAAAAAATCAATATTAGCAAAAGCATTTAGAGGAGAGCTAGGCACCAATGATCCTACAGAAGAATCTGCTATTCACTTACTAAAAGAAGTATTATCTAGCAAAGGAGAATTTTAAAATGGGAAAGATTACAGTTTACCATGGTGGCTATACTATTATTGAAGAACCTAAAATAATTCTAGGAAGGAATACAAAGGACTTTGGAAGTGGGTTTTATTGTACTATCATTCGTGAACAAGCAGAAAGGTGGGCAAAAAGATATAGTAGTCCAGTTTTAAATACCTATACTGTAAGAATAAATACAAGTCTTAAGTTATTAGAATTTAAAGATATTAGCGAAGAATGGCTTGATTTTATAATTGATTGTAGACATGGAAAGCCTCATGATTATGATATTGTAATTGGTGCCATGGCAAATGACCAAATTTATAATTTTATAGCCGACTATATGGATGGAATCATTACTAGAGAGCAATTTTGGGTAATGGCTAAATTTAAATATCCAACACATCAAATTAATTTCTGTACAGATAAGGCACTAAAATGTTTAGAGTTTTTATCAGGAGAGGAGTTATCAAAATGGTAGGAAGAGAAAATTCAAAAGAAAATGATCTTTTTTTCACCTGTAGCTTGATTGAATATATAGCTAGAAAGACTATGAATAAAAGAGAAGATATTGTAAATCAATTGGGGAAATTCAATATTGGTAAAATATATGAATTAGCTGATATTTATCATAGTGACAATATTGATCGAGTTAGTGAAGATTTTATAAGGGAATCCAATATTTCAAATGGTGATTTTGATAATATAAAAACTTCTAAATATTCTATCCCAAGCCATTGGGATATAGGTAAAGTGTATAAACGCCTTATACTTGATATCTCAAAAGAAAAAGATATAGAGGTAATTGAAGCATTATTCATGGCCTATAATTCCTTTGTAAGCGAAAAGATTCAAGATTATAATAGTAGCTTCTACTATGATGCACCCAAAAATATTTTTAATGCATATTTATATGGAGTAATTGAATAAATCCCAAGGCTATAAACCTTGGGATTTTTCTATACGTTAAATCTAAAATGAACTACGTCTCCATCCTTCATTTCATATTCTTTTCCTTCTATTCTAAGAATTCCTTTTTCCTTTGCTGCTGCCATACTGCCACCTACTGACATTAAATCATCATAGGCAATAATCTCTGCTCTTATGAAGCCTCTCTCTATATCTGAGTGGATTTTGCCTGCAGCTTGAGGAGCAAGTGTGCCTCTCCTAATTGTCCAAGCTCTAGTTTCAATTTCACCAGTAGTGATAAAGCTTATTAGGCCAAGTAAATGATAGCTTGCTTTAACCAGTTTATCCAAACCAGAATTTTCAAGGCCTAAATCAGCCAAAAATTCTTCTCTTTCAGCAGGATCTAGTTGTGAAATTTCATCCTCAATATTTGCGCTGATTGCAATCATTTCGGCATTTTCTGAACTAGCAAATTCCTTAACTTTCTCTACATATTGGTTTGTAGAATTATTAGCTACATCATCCTCTGAGATATTTGCTACATATATTATAGGCTTTGAACTTAATAAATCAAAGGAAGCTACTATTGCAGCCTCTTCTTCGCTAAGTTCTAAGGTTCTAATGGACTTTCCATCCTCTAGAGTCTTCATAGCTTTTTCAACTACTTCTAGCTCTAAGGCCAATGACTTATCACCCTTTGCTGCCTTTTTAGTCTTTTCTTGACGTCTTTCTAATAGTTCCATATCTGAAAGCATAAGTTCAATATTAATGGTATCAATATCCCTTAAAGGATCAATATCTCCATCTACATGAACTACATCAGGATTTTCAAAACATCTTATAACATGTACAATTGCATCTACTGAACGGATATGTGCTAGGAACTTGTTACCAAGGCCTTCACCCTTGCTAGCACCTTTTACAAGACCAGCAATATCATAGAATTCAATTGCAGTTGGTACTATTTTTTTAGATTTAGAAATCTCACTAAGTTTGTTTAGTCTTTCATCAGGTACTGCAACTACACCAACATTTGGCTCTATAGTGCAGAATGGATAATTTGCTGACTCTGCTCCAGCCTGTGTTATAGCATTAAAAAGCGTACTCTTGCCTACATTAGGTAGACCTACAATTCCAAGTTTCATGAAAATTAACTCCTTTATTTAAACTTAAATTTAGTATTATTCAAACAATATTCAATGATTATGCATCATTTAGTATTATAACATTTTTTAGTATAAATAGTCCATTATGAACTACTACAAGATAATTACCTACATATTAATGAGTTATGCAATTGTGCATAACTCATTGGTATGTAGGTTAAGTTTTAGACATTCTGGGCTACTTAATATTATATAAATAGTGAGAGTATACTTTAGATTTCTCCCCCTAATTGTAAGCCATCCTCTTCATCATCAACTACTTCTAAATTACCTCTAACTTTGGCTCCTTCTGAAATCGATATAGATTTAGAGACTATATTCCCTTTAATTACAGAGTTGGAACCAATGGTTAATGAGCCGCTTGTATTGATATTTCCAATAACATTGCCGTCTAATTCCAGTTTGTTGCAAGAAATATCTCCTAATACCTTGGATGCTTGAGATATTATTACTAGGTTTTCGCTTGAAACATTGCCATGTACAGAACCTTCCAAGGAAATTAAACTAGATCCCTTAACATTTCCATCTACATGTCCGCTCATGGAAATATTTCCTTCACTTTCTACATCACCATTTATTCTTCCTTTAATAATTAAATTACTTTTTGATTTAATTGAACCATTAATGACCACATCTGCTAAAATAACAGAAGTTTCATTTCTATTAACCTTTGTTTCCATTATTTTAGCATTATCATATGTATCTTCTGCTGTTTCTGTTTTATTTTCATTATCATTAATTTCATTTATTTTATCATCTTCATTTGTATCTTCTGAACTAACTTTTTCTTCTACCTCAGAATTACCTAATTTTCCCTTCATAATTTCATCTAATGCTAAACCAAAATTACTTTTCTTTTCTGGATTGTTTTTCATGTATTCACCTCATTAAAATTTTATATTCCTTATTCACAAAAGTTCAATACTTATATGGAAAAGTTATTGGACGAACTGTGTTATCTAGTTTATCAAAAACAAAATCTTGTTCATGCAAATAATCTATTATTGTAGGCAAGGTATCATAGGTAAATTTCTTGTTTGAGCTATCATGCATTAAAAGAATTAACCTCTGACGGTTTTCTACCCCTATTTTTACATTTCTTACTATAGTTTCTTTAGTAGTACCAGCTTCAGCATCAGCAGTACTTACATTCCAATCATAAAATACAAATCCTCGTCTAAGCATCTCAGCTATAATTTCTTTATAAATACTCATATTATAACCATTGATACTTCCTCCAGGAAACCTAAAGATATTGGATTTTACTCCTGTAACTTTATAAATATGGTTATATAGCTTATAAAAATCATCTAAATAAGCATCAACTGAGTTATATATTTCTTTATAATTGTGACTATATGAATGCAATCCTATTGTATGGCCTCTTTCTACTATTTCATTATAAATAGATTTACTAAAGTCATCATCTTTATATATTACAAAGAATGTTGCTTTAATCTCATATTCATCTAACAAATCCAATATTTTTAAAGTAATTTGAGATGGACCATCATCAAAGGTTAAATAAGCAATTTTCTGATCAGTGACAATATCTGCCATAGGCATTCTTTCAACATACAGATCTTCATACTTTTCATGATAAGAGAAGGGCTCTTGCCCTAAATCCTCATAAGTAGAAAAAGTATTTGAATTTTCTAGCGCCATTACGCTTTTTAAATGCATGTCCAAGGTCAAGACATTATTAGTACTAATTTGGGCTTCTAATATTTTTATTTCATCCTTAAGATTGCTATTTACTCCTACTAAATATATAGAAAAAACATAAGGAATAAGAATAACTATTGCAAGTACAAGCAAAATGAGATGTTTATAAAATTTTACGCTTCCAAGATATGACATAAAATTCTCCTTTAATACCTCTTTATATGAAAACAACCATAAGATTAAAAGGAAATCCATGGTACTTTTACATCTATGTTATCACACAAACAATCATTTGAACATACCTTTTTTTACAGGTTAATAAGGAATGCTTTATAGTAATAAATATAATTTTTAAGCTTTTAAATAAGTAATTTACTAATTTGCATAAATTTTATGACTATTTATGTAGAATAAAGTCGATGACTATAAATCTTGTATTAAGTTAGAAATTAGTATAAACTTTAAGTATTAGTTTAGATGGAGTGATAAATATAATGGATAAAAAAATAGATATTGCAGGCCAAGGATGCGAAATATTGGTACCTTTTAATGAAAGAAAGCCAATAGTGGACATAGAAAGAAGTATAATCAAAACCTATAGAAAGCACATATGGGGTAAGTTTATAAAAGCAATAAAGGAATACAATCTAATTGAAGATGGAGATAAAATTGCTGTTGCTATTTCTGGTGGCAAGGATAGTCTTCTTATGGCTAAGCTATTTCAGGAGCTTCATAAAAATGGTAAGCAGAACTTTGAAGTCGAGTATATTGCCATGGACCCAGGTTATCATTCGGATATAAGAGCCTTACTAGAGGATAATTGTAGATACTTAGATATACCTGTTCAGATTTATGATGCGGATATCTTTCAGGTTGCAGACAAGATAGCTGGTGACTACCCATGCTATATGTGTGCTAGAATGAGAAGGGGAGCCCTTTATGGGAAGGCACAGGAGCTTGGATGTAACAAGCTTGCACTGGGACATCATTTCAATGATGTAATAGAAACAATAATGCTAAATCTTCTTTGTGCTGGTAGTTACAAGACTATGATGCCAAAACTAAAGGCAAAGAATTTTGAGAATATGGAGCTCATAAGGCCTCTATATTTAATAGAGGAGCAATATATTCAGAGATTTATTCAAAATAGTGGAATATGGCCATTAAATTGTGCATGTATGGTTGCAGCTAAGAAAATAGGTAATAAACGATATGAGATAAAGGAACTGATTGAGAGTCTAAAAGAGAATTTTAAAAATGTTGATATGAACATCTTTAGATCAGCTGAAAATGTAAATATTGATGCCATAGTTGGATGGAATGAGGATGGAGCAAAGCATTCCTTCTTAGATGAATATGATGAGGAATAGACTATGAAAAATATAACATATAAATTAGTTAAAATTATCTTAGGTTTATTTCTATTTGCTCTAGGAATAGTTATGACTATAAATGCAAATTTAGGAGTTGCTCCTTGGGATGTTTTTCATCAAGGATTGTCTAATACATTTGCTATTACCATGGGTAGAGCTAGTATAATAGTTGGTTTTCTAATAGTATTGGTAGATTTAATCCTTGGCCAGAATATTGGTTGGGCTACGATAATGAATATGATATTGATTGGGACTTTTATGGATATTCTAATGTTAAATAATCTGGTGCCTACATTTGATGGATTTTTACCCAATATCATGATGATATTATTAGGCGTACTAAGCCAAGGCTATGGCTGTTGGATTTATTTATCAATGGGTTTAGGTGCTGGTCCAAGAGATGGATTAATGGTAGTTTTAACTAAGAAGACAGGCAAATCAGTGAGAGTCGTTAAGAGTTTTATAGAGCTTTGTGCTACTATAGTAGGATACTTATTAGGAGGTAGTGTGGGTATAGGGACATTAATTATGGCTATGTTTGGAGGACAAATATTCCAATTTGCTTTTAAAACTGTGAAATTCGATGTTAAAGAGGTAAGCAATAGATTTATACAAGATGATATAGATTTTATAAAGGATAAATTTAACTCATTAAAAAACTCCTCAGTTTGAGGAGTTTTTTAATGAGTTAAATATTAAATATCTCATTCTTATGGGATATTTCCACAATTTTACTAGTGTCAGTAGATACTTTGTGGATGAATTTACTAGTAATATCATAATTATCCCCAAAGTGCATAGGAAAAAATACTTTTGGCTGGAGCTGATTTATGAAGTATTCTCCTCCTAGATAATAATTTTCCTCTAATCTAGGATCAACGGGGAAAAATGCTAAATCAATTTGAATACCCTTAAGCTTTTCAATCTCATCTTTGAAAGCTCTTTCCATTTCAAGTTTTTCACTTTCACTATCCTCTTCCCAATACCACCAATTTAAATCCCCACTAAAGAATATACTCCTTCCATCAAGATTGATCAAGAAGGAGAGACCTAAATCCGTAGATCCATAGGATTTTATATCTATATTATCAAGTCTCAAAGATTCATATGGCTTCATACTATATATATGAGATGATGGCTCTATACCTATATCACTACTCAAAACATAGGTTATATTGGGATTTTTATCTATCCAATTGAATATGCTTGGATTAAAATGGTCAGCATGGTCATGTGTTGAAAATACAATCATCTTTTTATTCTTAATATCTATATCACCTTTATAATAATCAAATACTAAATAATAATTTTCTGTTTCAACAGTAAATCCGCTATGAAATATATATTCTACCTTCACATAACTCACTCTCCTTTCAATGATTCTACCCAATAAGCAAACAAATATCTCATTACTTATTCATATTATTTTCATAATTTGTTCACAATTGGGTATTAAGATAGAGACATAGAAAATGAATAGTCTTTAAAGAGGGAGGAATATATATGGATGAAAATAATAACAATGGTTTTATCTTAATCAACAATGATGATTCAGAGGAGAATAAGGAATCTACTATGTATGATGAGCAAATTCACAGTGATGTAGTTATCCAAGAGGAGATTAAAAGGGATGGAGAAAAGGGTCGTCCTAGATATAGAGTTAGACAGACTAAAAAGAAAAAAGGATTTAGAGGAAGTGCCTTATCCTATATTGCTATAGCCTTAGTTTGTTCTCTGTTAGGTGGATTTGTAGCAACCTCAGGATTATTTGGGAATGAAATGGCTACATCACCGCAATACGATGCCCAAGCTATTACTATCAACACAAGTGACGATATTTTTGTAGTTACAGCTGTTGCAAAGAAGGCTATGGGTTCAGTTGTTGGAATCACAACAGTTGAGACTCAGCAGGTATGGCCATTTGAATCTCAGGATGTAAGCGGGGTAGGCTCTGGTGTTATTATCCAAAGTGATGGCTATATATTGACAAATTCTCATGTTGTAGCAGATGGTAAAGCAAAAGAACTGAAGGTCTTGTTTGAAAACGGTGAACAGGTTGATGGTACGGTGCTTTGGAATGATGCCACTCTTGATTTAGCAATAGTAAAGGTAAATGTAACAAATCTTCCAGTAGCAGAGCTAGGTGATTCAGAAAAGCTAGAAGTTGGGGAGTTAGCCATTGCAATAGGAAACCCATTGGGACTAGAGTTCCAAAGAACTGTAACTGCAGGAATTATATCTGGATTAAATAGATCCGTTACAGTTGATGGTCGAGTAGTTATAGATAACTTAATTCAAACTGATGCTTCAATAAATCCAGGTAACAGCGGTGGACCTCTATTAAACGCCAAGGGACAAGTAATAGGTATAAATACAGCTAAAATTACATCAGGTGAAGGCTTAGGCTTTTCCATTCCTATAAATCAAGTAAAAGAAATAGCAGCTCAAGTTATAAACAATGGAACATATAAAACAGTATTTATGGGTATTTCAGGTGTTTCAGTTGTAGAATATGAAACAAGACTGGGTGTGGATATTTCCGCAGATAAAGGGGTTATAATAATAGAGCTACAGGCTAATTCCCCAGCAGCTAATGCAGGGATACAAGTAGGAGACGTTATTACCAAAATAGGGGATATAGAAGTTGAGGATATGAGTCAGCTGAAGAAAACCCTTTATAAATATAGTCAAAATGATAAAGAAAAGATATCAATTATAAGAAACACAGAAGCAATGGATATTGAAATAGAATTTTCGGTGGTAAAATAAGAAGCTTATAAATATAGAGCCAGCCTCACTTATTGAGGCTGGCTCATGTTTTTTTGCTAGCTGTTTAATATTCTGTGCTTGCTTCTAGATCGATACCCATAGCTTTAGCTACACCTTCTCCATAAGCAGGGTCTGCCTTTAAGCAGTTTTCAATGTGTCTGATTTTGATAAACTCAGGAACTCCATTCATATTGCGAGCGGTATTCTCAAACAAAAGCTTTTGTTGCCCAGGAGTCATAAGTCTAAACAGTTTTCCAGGCTGTGTATAATAGTCATCATCATCCAATCTAAAATTATAACGCATTATATCTCCATAAGAGCTTTGAGATGGTTCCTTATAAGCTGATTGCTCTTGCCATTGGCCATAGCTATTTGGTTCATAGTGTAATTTTGAACCTTGGTTTCCATCTACTCGCATTTGGCCATCCCTATGATAGCTATTTACATATGCGGCCCCTTTTGGTGAGTTAACAGGAATTTGGTGATGATTAACACCTAATCTATATCTTTGAGCATCTCCATAGGAGAACAATCTTCCTTGTAGCATTCTATCAGGTGAAAAACTAATCCCTGGAACAACACTAGCTGGGCTAAAGGCAGCTTGCTCAACATCTTGGAAGTAGTTGTCAGGATTTCTGTTAAGCTCTAGAACTCCAACCTCAATTAGTGGAAATTCACTCTTATACCATACCTTTGTTAAATCAAAAGGATTATAAGGCATCTTGTCTGCTTCTTCTTCGGTCATTATTTGAACTGACATAACCCATCTTGGGAAGTCTCTCTTTTCAATGGATTCATATAAGTCCCTTTGGTGACTTTCCCTATCATTTGCTATAATTTCTGCAGCCTCTTCATCAGATAAATTTTTGATACCTTGTTGTGTCGTAAAATGGAATTTAACCCAAACTCTTTCGTTCTTATCATTTATAAAGCTATAGGCATGTGATGAGAATCCGTGCATATGTCTATATGATTGAGGTATTCCTCTATCACTCATGGTGATTGTTACTTGATGTAATGCTTCAGGTAATGAAGACCAAAAATCCCAGTTATTTGTAGCACTTCTCATATTAGTACGGGGGTCACGTTTAACAGCATGATTTAAGTCTGGAAACTTCAGAGGATCTCTAAAGAAGAATACTGGAGTGTTGTTGCCAACCAAGTCCCAGTTACCTTCCTCAGTGTAATATTTCATAGCAAATCCACGGATGTCTCTTTCTGCATCTGCAGCTCCTCTTTCACCTGCTACTGTTGAAAAACGAACAAATACTTCAGTTTCTTTTCCAATTTCAGAAAATATTTTTGCTTTTGTGTATTTAGTAATGTCATTTGTGACGGTGAATTTTCCAAAGGCACCAGATCCCTTTGCATGCATTCTTCTTTCAGGAATGACTTCTCTATCAAAATGAGCTAGTTTTTCTAAAAACCATACATCCTGAAGCATCATTGGTCCTCTTACACCAGCTGTCATTGAGTCCTGATTGTCAGGTACAGGTGCACCTGTTACAGTGGTTAACTTTTTCTTGTTATCATCCATTACAATTCTCCTTTCTTTTAACTTACTAATTTCTCAAATGATACCCATTATTTAATTATATGAAGCTTAAAATGTTTCAATATTTGGAATTATTAAATTATATTTACCTTTTTATATTTTTGGGTATATAATAATACAGCACTTGCATTTGGAAGGGGAGTCATATGAAATTACTTAACTTGTTACTTATATCTTTGGGTTTGTTATTTACTGGTATAGGAATGCTTGGGGTCTTGGTCCCAGTTTTACCAACTACACCATTTCTGATATTGGCTTCTATTTGTTTCATGAAAAGCTCAGAAAAATTTGATAGATGGCTTAGGAATACACAAGTATATAAGAATTATGCAGAGGATTTTGTTAACGATAGGTCCATGACACTAAAGAGAAAAGCAAAGATAATGGTTATTTCTGATTTAATGCTATTGTTTCCTCTTATAAGGCTAGATAACTTATATTTGCGAATATTTATCATTTCTATATACCTACTTAAATATTGGTATTTTATCTTTATAATTAAGACAAAAAAAGAGTAGCCTAAGCTACTCTGAGATCTTTAATAGAACTTTTCAATATATTCTTCGTATGTCATACTTCTATCTACGAAACTTCCATCATCTTTAATATCAACTATTCTGTTTGCTATAGTATCTATAAATTGATGGTCATGTGAAGTAAATAGTATATTTGACTTAAAGTTTATAAGACCATTATTTACTGATGTTATAGATTCTAGATCCAGATGGTTTGTAGGTTGGTCAAGAATCAAAACATTGGCATTTGTAAGCATCATTTTTGATAGCATACATCTCACCTTTTCTCCCCCAGATAAAACCTTGGCTTCCTTTAAGGCTTCTTCTCCAGAGAACAACATTCTACCTAAGAATCCTCTTAAATATATTTCGCTTTGCTCTTCTGAGAATTGTCTCAACCAATCAACTAGGTTTAGGTCAACATCATTAAAATACTGTGAATTATCATTTGGGAAATATGACTTAGTAATAGTTTGGCCCCATTTATATGAACCGGTATCAGCTTCCATTTCTCCAGTAATAATCTTAAAGAAGGTAGTAATTCCAATTTCATTTCCTATAAAAGCTATTTTATCATCTCTGTTAACTCTGAAGGAAATATTGTCTAAAACTTTAACACCATCTATAGTCTTAGAAATATCTTCAACTGTAAGAATTTCATTTCCAACTTCTCTTTCCATTGTAAATCCTACAAATGGATATCTTCTTGATGATGGTTGAATATCATCTAAGGTAATTTTTTCAAGGAGCTTTTTACGAGAAGTTGCTTGCTTAGATTTAGAAGCATTTGCCGAGAACCTAGTAACAAAGGCCTGTAAATCCTTGATTTTTTCTTCCTTCTTCTTGTTTTGATCCTTCATCAATTGAAGTGCTAACTGACTTGATTCATACCAGAAGTCATAGTTACCAACTACCATTTTTATCTTTCCAAAGTCAATATCAACCATATGAGTACACACTTCATTTAGGAAATGTCTATCATGGGATACAACTATAACTGTTCCGTCAAAGTCTCCAAGGAAAGTTTGTAGCCATTTGATACTCTTTACATCCAAGTGGTTAGTAGGCTCGTCAAGGATTAGGATACCTGGCTTGCCAAATAAGGCTTGAGCAAGAAGTACCTTTACTTTATCATTGCTGTTTAATTCTGAAACAGTTTTTTCATGTAAGTCAGTAGCTATTCCAAGGCCTTGTAGCAATGAAGAAGCTTCTGCCTCTGAACTCCAACCATCCATTTCAGCAAACTCTGCCTCTAATTCTGAAGCTTTTATACCATCTTCATCGTTAAAGTCTTCTTTTGCATATAAAGCATCTTTTTCCACCATTATTTCATATAATCTTTTGTTGCCCATTATAACTGTTTCTAGAACTTGTTTGTCATCAAATTCAAAATGATCCTGTTTAAGTACGGACATTCTAATGTTCTTAGCGATAGACACTTCTCCAGTATTTGGCTCTATTTCACCGGACAATATTCTTAGGAAAGTACTCTTTCCAGCTCCATTTGCACCTATTACGCCATAGCAGTTTCCAGGAGTAAACACTAGGTTTGCATCCTCGAACAATTTTTGTGAGCCATATCTTAAGCTTACATTATTAACATTAATCAAATTTTTTCAATCCCCTTTAAAATTAATTATCACTGTATTATATCATATAAATATATATTTTGTGTAAATAGTATATAAATAATATACAATATCCAGAAATTTCAATTAAGTTACAATAAAACGAAGTTAAAGGTTTAGTATATACAAAATATGTTGATTTGATACAATATAACGAG
>CAYZZR010000052.1:0-12079 GCA_964482775.1 uncultured Tissierella sp.
TAAATAAGATGCTTTTAAAATATGGAAAAGCTATGCCCAATCCTGTAAACAATAAAAAAACTAGAATAGAAAACATAAAAGAGCTTGTTGTCCCCTTTGCTATGATCGATATCAATACAACCACTAATGAAAATGTAAACATGGGTAAAAAAGCCAATAAATATGATAATATTACTTGTATTAAATTTGGAATACTCCCATTTAGAAGCAAAGATGCTATAAGTGATAAAACCATCACAAAAATTAGATTAACCATTATAAAACTAGCTATTGATATAATCTTTCCTAGGAACACATTAAGCCTTGAAGCTGGTCCTGTTAAAGTAAATTTAATTGTATTATCAGCAAACTCTCCAGCAAACATATCAATACTTATAAAAGCAGTAAAAAGTGGAAAAAAAGAATAATTTAAAACTGACAAAACCATAATTGAGAATTCTGAGCTTCCTGTTAATCGTATCCCTGCAAAGTTATTCAAGCAATATACTATAATAGCAGTAGCTATAACAGATAAAAGAGAAAATATCATGGCAAGGGTAATTTTTCTCTTCTTTGATATTTTGAATATTTCATTTATATAGACTGCTTTAAGCGTCTGCATTTATATCAACCTCACTTAAATAATAATTCTCTAGTGATGAATAGTTTTTCAAAATATTGCATGTATTATCAACAGCTAAAAGCTTACCATCATACAAAATACCAATTTTGTTACATGTAAGCTCTATATCATGTATTAGATGGCTAGAGATAAAGAACGTTGTTTTATGCTGTTCTGATAGATTAAGTATTAATTTTCTCATTTCAACCATTCCTTCTACATCTAAGCCATTCAAAGGCTCGTCCAGGATTAGAATCCTAGGATTTGATAAAATAGCCATGGCAATACCTATTCTTTGCTTCATTCCTAAGGAATAGTTTTTTATCTTCTCATTCTTATATTTAAGTAATCCAGTAATATCCAAACATTCATCGATTCTAACTCCATCTACATTATCATAAAACCTAGCACATAATTTCATGTTTTCAAATCCGGTCAGATAAGGAAAAGGTGTTACGCTTTCTATTATAGATCCAACATTCTTCATAGCTTTTTCGTAATCCTTAGATATACTATAACCATTTATTCTAACATCACCTTTATCAGCCTTCATAAGACCGACCATTATTTTCATTGTTGTGGTCTTACCCGCACCATTAGGTCCTAAGAATCCGAATATTTCCCCTTGGCTAATTTCCAAATTTATATCTTCTATTCCACGGCTATTTTTATATATCTTTGAAAGATTTTCAATAGTGATCGCTTTATCCAAATTAGCTCCCCCTTCAACACAGATTTAGGACACAAAGGCAAAGCCTTTGCATCCTATGATTTTATTCAAATACTCTAGTAAAATTGCTATCAAAATTGTCATCATAATTTTGATATGAATACCCCTTGTAATCCTCTTCAAATATTACATCAAATGATACATTAATATTTTGTAGACTAGTGCGATGTATAACTCCCTTTTTATTCTCGCTATTCTCAATATAATCTAGTATTGTATAATAGCTAGACTCATTGTATTTAGATGAAAACTTAAAGCTTCTAACTTTATCTGGCTCATGGCCTTCATTATAAAGCTCATAATATTTACCTTTTATAATTCCACCATCTACAGAGGTAATTTCAATAATTCTCTCACCTTGTTTTAAAAATGAATTTTCTGTTACTTTTATTATATCATTCTTGTACTTACCAACAAACTTTGAATCAAATTCAAAACCTTCTTTACTATATGTTACCTTTTTTCCATCTAAATCTGGAGCAGAGACACTTGTAGAATTGACATCTTTAATATCAATAGAAAATTCTACTGAATATATGTGTTGTTTGCCATTATTGTCATCTGCAGACATGCTCGCTGTAAATATACCACTCTCTAAGATTCCGTCTTCGTTCTCAATAGCCTTGCCAGAGGCCTCTATAACATATATATTTGATTTAGGATATGGTATATCTAATCTCTTCGCTTCTCTTTCATTAAATATTGAATATTTCATAGCAAATGATGAAACAGCATTGATTAAAGGTGGAACTTCTGAATCTGATATATTTCCTACATATATCTTGTTCCCATTGATCTCTTCAATTTGAATTACATCCTTTAAACTACCTACAAAGGCATCCATAATCTTCTCAGCATCATTAACATGTTCATCTTCAAATGGATTTTCAAATATTTTATTATCTTTTTTAGATTTTAGCTTTTCTACTACGCTATATGAATCATCTTCAAAATTCTTATATATTGTAAGCTTTCTATCATTAAAGACATAACTCTTTCTTAATTCACCTTTCTCCTTGCTTATTTCATTTGATTCTCGAGCTTGATTTATATTATCGTATTTTAAGTTATTACTGAACTCTGTAAAAGGCTTCCCATCTACCTTAATAGAAGCAGATACATCAATGCTAAAGTTATCAGCATCATTTGCCAATGTTGTCATTGTTGCTTTAGCAGAATCTTTCAAGCTAAAATAGCCAGATCCCAGTAGTATATCAGCAAATGCTGATGTTGCAAAAATAATTGCACCTAACAGAAATACACCTAGCACAGTTGATTTTTTATTAAATTGCATTTCTAAACCTCCTTGAATATAATTTATACCATAAGCTTAAGTCTTTATTTAGTACAATTACATAATACATGATTGTTCTTGAATAAGTCTTAACTAAATATTAACAATTTATTAAATTTCATATTTATGTTATTTTTTTATTCATCTATTTAAAGAAAACAAATAAAGAATAAGTTTCAGGCTTAAAAATCCCCAAAACTTATTCTTTATTATATCCACCCATTATCAATCCAATGTTGATTATCAGCAGAAGGCACCTTCTCACTTTTTAATACCTTCTTATGAATCATTTTGCAAAAAAAGAAATAAAACTTAACCTTTAAATTTTTATGTACAATCTTTCTATCTTGAAATTTTTTTGCAAAATTAATTGTCTTGTCTCTAATTTTATTACGCCTTTTGTCTGAAAGTTCATCCCAAATTACACCTTCCATTAAACCAAATCCTAGAGTTTTTATATCTGATACCCCCATCCAACTTAAGCTAGTGGCTACATCCTTCTGAGCTGCTTTGTTTGAGGCTCCAATACTATTTGTCAATATTGCCGCTCGTTTTGTAAACATTGCTTTGTCTGGTCTATGAGCCATCCAATGACAAGCAAAATGGTCTAGTAAAGATTTTACTTGAGCAGGTGCTCTTAGTACATATACAGGCATAGAAAATACTATTAGGTCAGATTCTATAACTGCATTCCAAATAGGTGTAACATATTCTGCATGTGGACAAAGACTTTCACTCTTGAAAAAACAACTTTTACAACCAGTGCAGAAGACAGGTAGATCCCTTGGTAAATAAAATTCAGTAATTTTATTTTCATCTTTTAAGGCTGATAAAAAGACTTCTTTTATATGGTAAGTACAACCTTTCACATTGCTACCATTGATTACAACTATATTCATTAATCTCCCCCTTTGAAGATTTCTTAAATAAAGTATCTGTGTAAATTAAGAGCGAGGCTGAATCATTGGAGACAGCCTCTATTCCTGTTAAACTTTTGCAGACTATTGTATTTGTCGTTATTCATTTTCTTTTACAGTTTCTTTATCTTCAACTGTTATATCCTTTATTTTTTCTACAATATCAGGAACAATTTGGATTAGTCTTTCTAAGTTCGCTGATTTGTTAATAGGTAACAACTCAACCTTGTCTCCTTTAATTATGAGTACTGCTGTTGGAGAAACCTTACCACCACTTCCAGCACCACCTCCAGTACCTTGATTACCTTTTTCTTCAGTTCCAGATCCACCACCTGTACCAACAGCAAAGGAAATATCAACAAAAGGAACTATCGTTACTTCTCCAATTTGTATAGGTTCTCCTACTACAGTTTTAGTCTTGATAAATTCTTCTAACCTTGCAAAGATATTGCTTATACTTTCATTTACATTAAAATTATCTGACATGTTTAGCACCTCCTCTCATTTTCATAATTGATATTATCTCATTCCTTATGGGAGCAGAAAACAAAAATTCTAAAAGAACCATAAGTAAATAAAAGATCCAGATATTCCCTCGAACTAAATAGTTTCCCCTTATACCTTCTTCATCAAAAGAAGGTTGTAAGTTAACATCATAGTTTCTAAACAAGTATGAAAATTGACAATATAAAGCATATAATATACCAGTATTCATTGGATCATTAAAACCAAATTTCACATTAACAATAATCTTCTTCGGCTTAGTTTTTCTCCATACTTTTTTCAATGAGGATATGATTTTATTTAATACCTTTCTATTAAAGTGTTTCTTCAAATCTATTTCTTTCTTTTCGCTGTTCTTATCTTTTTTGACCTTCTCTAGCTTTTCAACTTTATTATCACTAATTTTTATCTTCTTAGGAATATTAAATATTCTTAAGTATACTTCATCTTCTTTACTAAATTTTTTAATATAAGATAAGCCAAGTAATCCAAACATCCAAATTATAAAAATCTCAACTTCATTTTCAATATTATCGCTTTTTATCATATATGAAAATGGCAACAAAATTATTAGAGCAAGTAGGATTATGATTACTAAGAAAATAAAGCCTAATATATTAAGTAATAACATATATAATCCTACCTTTCCTTTTATAAATTAACATGATATCCTGTTAAATTTAAACAAATCAACAAATAAAGCTTATCCTTTAAAAGCCTTGTTTTCTTAACCAATCAGTAAGTATTTCTTCACGATATGACTTATTACTTTCTTTATTATATTTACCTAACTGAAATTCATCATGAATATTTCCATCCATTAGAAATATTACCCGCTCTGCTCTTGCAGCAACTTTTGCATCATGAGTCACAATTATAACAGCTGTACCTTCAGAATTAATATTGTTGATTATATCCATTACTTCATTTGTACTACTGCTATTTAATGAACCCGTTGGTTCGTCACAAAAAAGAATATCAGGATGATTAATTAATGCTCTACAAATGGCTGCACGTTGTAGTTGCCCCCCTGAAACTTTTTTAATATCATGACTAGCTACATTTGATATTCCGGTTTTATCCATCAACAAGTCAGCGTTATTATTTACTTCTTCTCTAGACAAGGTATTTGCTTTAAATCCTGGCAGAATAATATTATCTCTTATAGATAAATTCTTTAACAGATATGAATGTTGAAAGATAAATCCCATATGTTTGAGTCTTATTTGGCTGATTTTATCATCATCCAAATTTGAAATATCCCTATCTCTAAATAGGACTTTGCCACTAGTTGGACTATCCATACCACTTATATTATATAACAAGGTGGATTTTCCAGAACCAGACTGCCCCATTATTGCAATAAATTCTCCTTCATTGATCGTAAGATTTATATCATTTAATACCTGAGTATTTTCATAATTTTTACTTAAGTTCTTTACATCTAAAATTGTATTCATTTTAACCTCCTGTTTTTCTACTCATTTATTAAAGATATAATATTATATTTATCAATAGTTCCTACAACATACTTCGTTACAAGTATGATAATAAATAATAAGAATAATGGACATAAAATATATTGAATTAATGGATTTTCAATTAGCTCAACTTTGCTGATCCCAAGTCCTGCCATACTGAGCCCTAGATTAACAAATTTTTCTCCTATTAAGCTAGTTAATATTACTCCCATTACAATTCCAAATAATGATACCTGTCCAATTTTGATTAGATATTGTTGAGTAATATCTTTCTTAGAAAATCCTATAGCTTTTAGAATCGCTATACTCGATACATCTTTAGCTAGTCTTAACTTTAAAAACAATACAGTAATAAGTACTACCATTGATATACCAATTAAAACGATTAGCGAAACAATAGCTTTAAGTTGTTTAGAAACCCCGCCTAACGTTTGATTTATAAATTCATCCATTGGATCTATAGATACACCACTACCGATGATTTTTGACCACTGCTTGGCCTTTTCTTCTACCTTTGTTGAGTCCTGAAGATTAACAGAAAAATTATATTTTTCAGAATTAAGTCCAGGGAATTTAAATTTAGACTTAGCACTATAACCACCATTAGTAACATCTTGATATATTCCCGATATTGTAAATTCTTCTTTATGACCATTATATAGCAATGCTATTTTATCGCCAGTAGATTTCCCTATTTTTTCAGCATTAAGATTTGAAAGAGCAATTTCATAGTTATCTAATGGTTCTAAACCGCTAAGATACTTCAAGCCACTACCTGAATTGGAGCCACTATCAATATGCAAATTTATAATTTCATTATCAGAGTTAGTGGTTTTAACACTTACTCTACTATGTTCATATAAATTTTGAATCGAATCATCATTTTGAAGAACTTGCTTCACTTTAAAATAGTTGTTTTCAATGTTATCCCCATTGTCTACTTCTATTAATATATCTTCTAAAGAACTTCCCATATAAGTAATAAACTCAGGCGCTTCAAAGGTATTTAGAAGATTGACAGGAATAAGAATCATCATTTCAGATATAAGTACAATTCCAAATACAATTATCCAACTCTTAAACTTATATATAACCTCATGTGTTCCCATAACCCAGTTTACTGATAATTTTTTTGACTTATATAATCCATCTCTTATTACATTCTTCTGTTTATCAAACCCATTTCCATTAACCAAAGCATCAACAACTGTTACTTTGCGAATTTTCTTTAATACCTTTTTACAATAGTAATTTATTATTATGAATATCAATGTTCCAATTGCAATTGCCAAAATAATCGTTGTTGGTAAAAGACTTAGATTTCCAAAGGTCTCACTTATATGCTTCGTAAAAAAACTGCTAAAAAGAATAGCAAATATAAGACCTAAAGTTACACCCACCATTGCTAAAATCCTATATTTACTTAGATAGATCTCTCTAATATCAACAAATTTTAATCCTATAGCTTTCATGGTGCCAATTTCACGAATTTCCTCTTCTATAGAAGCCATTATTGTGAACTTTATACATATAAATGAAATTATAATCAATAGAAAACTAACAAACATCAATACAAATACTGTAACTATATCGGTTAGTGCACTCAATAAAAAAATTATAGTATAGGTTATTGCTGGACCATTTTTTGAAAGATTTGCATTCTCATAGGCAATTTGAAAATTTGATGCTTCCTTTGAATCATTAAAATAAGCTTCGATTAGATATTCATGTTCACCAAGTTTATCCTGAAGACTCTCAAAATCTTCATCACTTAGTAATATTCTTGTAGATGAAGTCATGGTTGAGTTCATCTGAGAATCTAATACAAATTCCTTTATAACAAATTCTTTTGAAGTAAAGTCATTATTTATAATGACTTTATCTCCAATTTTCATACCATATCTATTCTTTAATAATACAGGTATCCCTATTTCTCCAGGCTTTAAAAATACTTTTTTGTGGCTAGAATCTAAAAGTAAATCCTTTGAATCATTTTGCATGACCAACCCTATATCAAGGTAAAGATCAGCTAGACTATATCTATTATCATCACTAACAAAAGTAATATTTTCACCATAAACGTCAATCATTGTAATTATCTGCCAGTATGTTAATCCATCATATGAGTTCATGAATTCATCAATTTTGGTCTGATCTATTCCCCCCTTATGCATTTGTAAAAAGTGAGGTGGTTGTGCAATCTCATATAGTTTAGAGATTGATGTATAGGTTTGAACTGACATAATTATAGACAATACCGCTAAGAATGATGCAAAGATCATAAATAAAAGTAAAGCTATATTTATTACTTTATTTCTTATAAAATCATTTTTGACTATTAACCAATTCATTTGATGAATTCCTCCATATTTGTATAAGCATTTTTAATTTCTTTTACATTTGACCATAATTTTCTATAAATAGTTGCATAAACGAATTTTCAGGTACTTCTAGCATTTTCTCAAGTATAGAAATCAATGCTTGCATAATATTCATCTGTGAATCACTATCCAAATTGAAAATTCCATCATCAGTTAAAGTTAAAGAAGCTGCTAAAAAAATTTGCATATACTCTTTAGGATACTTACATATCCATGCTTTTTTATCTATCCCTTCTTCAATTATTTTAACAAGAACTGGAACCATAACTGTAACTATCTGATTCAAACTTTTCTGATGCAATAATGCATTTTCACTTCTGTGCAACTCATCTAGCAACTCTGTTCGAACTTCTTTCTTTAACTGGATTGCCAAAAAAGCTCGCATTAATTTCTCTACTGGATTAATATTTTCTATTGATAGTATCTCACTAGTTCTACTAATTACCAAATCCGTATATCTAGCTACTACTGCATCCAATACTTCTTCCTTAGACTTAAAATAGTAATAAAAAGTACCTTTTGCAATCTTGACTTCTTTTAGGATGTCATTGATGGTACATTTTTCATATCCCTTTGAGTAAAATAATTCTTCAGAGACATCTAATATCTGGTTTCTTCTGTCATCATAATCTTTTACTATTCGCATAATATCACTCCATAACTCTCCCGACCGACCGCCGGTCTATTGGTAATAATTTATCATGTTATTTATAAAATAGCAATAGCTAATATATATTTTTTTACAAATTATTTTTTACTATTAGTAATTTGTTTTAAAATATGCTATTGACATATAACTTTTCTCAAAGTATAATTCTTAATAACACTTTTATGCTTTAAACCCCAAATGCTTCGACTTGGAACAAGTAAAAATAGTTGATTTCTTTTTCAGAGAACTATCGGTTGGTGAGAGATAGTAGAAAATCTATTTTGAATACATCCAATGAGCTACTCATCGAAAATATTTAGTAGGTGATGTCGGTGAACTGCACCCGTTATAGTGCATAGTACTATTTTTACTGGTACTTACTAAGGTCTATATTGTAAAATATAGATAAATTAAGGTGGTAACACGGATATAACCCCGTCCTTTATATATATTAAAGGATGGGGTTTTTTTGTTTTACTCTAAAGGAGATGATGAATTTGGATTCTGACTATGATAATTCAAACTTAATTGTAAATGATTTGAAAATACAATAATAAATGGAGGAATATGATATGTCAAAAATAAAATTTTTTAATGGTGAGCAAATACCTCTTGAAATGCACAAGGTTCGTATAGTACAAAAATTGAGTTTATTACCTGTTGAAGAACGTTCTAAAGCAATGACTAAAGCTGGAAATAATACTTTTTTACTTAATAATAAAGATGTTTTCATGGATATGTTAACTGATAGTGGTGTAAATGCTATGAGTGATAAACAACAAGCTGCAATGTTGATGGCAGATGATAGCTACGCAGGAAGTGAAACATTTACTAGGCTACATAATAAGCTAAAAGAAATATTTAATATGGAATTTTTTCTACCTGTACATCAAGGAAGAGCAGCTGAAAATGTAATTTCACAAGCCTTCGTTAGTCCTGGAACTATAGTGCCAATGAACTACCATTTTACTACTTCGATGGCCCATATAAATCTAAACGGTGGATCAATAGAAGAACTTATAACCGATGAAGGGATTAAAGTTACAAGTAATCATCCTTTCAAGGGAAATATGGATATTGACAAGTTAATTGACTGTATAAAAAAGAATGGTAGTGAGAAAATTGCATATGTTCGTATGGAGGCTGGCACAAACCTAATCGGAGGTCAACCATTTTCACTACAAAATCTGAAGGATGTAAATAAAGTATGTCAAGAAAATGATATTCTACTTATATTGGATGCAAGCCTTCTTTCTGATAACCTCCACTTTATCAAAGAAAGAGAAGAAATGTGCAAATCCATGTCCATTAGGGATATTACTACTGAAATAGCAGCTCAATGCGATATTATTTACTTTTCTGGTCGTAAGCTGGGTTCAGCTAGAGGTGGTGGAATCTGTACCAATAGAAAAGATTTATTTACTGATATGAGAGAATTCATAACCTTATATGAAGGGTTTCTTACTTATGGAGGAATGTCAGTCAGAGAAATGGAAGCTTTAACAGTTGGACTTGAAGAAACAATGGATGAAAATGTAATAAATCAAGGACCTCAATTTATTTCATTTATGACAGATGAACTTATTAAGGCAGGTGTCCCAGTAGTAACTCCTGCTGGAGGTCTTGGATGTCATATCAACGCCATGGAATTTGTAAAACACATTCCTCAATCCGAATATCCTTCTGGAGCATTAGCAGCAGCTATATATATAGCTAGCGGTGCTAGAGGTATGGAAAGAGGTACAATGTCTGAAGTAAGAAATCCAGATGGAACAGAACATTTTTCTAGCATGGAGTTAGTTAGACTAGCTATGCCAAGAAGGGTCTTTACCATGTCTCAAGTAAAATATGTTATAGATAGAATAGTATGGCTTTATGAAAATAGAGATCTAATTGGAGGTTTAAAGTTTGTTGAAGAACCTAGAACAATGCGTTTCTTCTTCGGTAGACTAGAGCCAACATCTGATTGGCAATCTAAACTAGTATATAAATTTAGAGAAGACTTTACTGATAGTTTATAAAGAATCTTAAAGGTGCTATCTTCTTATAGGATAGCACCTTCTATCATCACATCGTTATAATTAATAACTTTACTACTTAATTTTCTAGATTCAAGTCTATACTTTATTATTGCTGAAATATTCAAAATAATCATTGACAAGCTTTATTTTTTGTTATATAGTACATTTAATTTAACTAATTGCATTGATACAGAGAAAGATATTAAATTCCTTATAGAGAGCTGGGAAAGGTGGAAGCCAGTATTGAATGAAATATGTAATATTCACTGTTGAGCATGTCTGTTCAAAGGTCTACCAAGTAGACAGACGCGTGTACTCACGTTACAGGGTTAGAAGCTGGTAGGCTTCAATAAGTGATGGTATATTTTTTTATATCATAATAAGGGTGGTAACGCGGAATCTTTCGTCCCTATAAGAACATTTGTATTCAAATGTTCTTATAGGGACGAAGGATTTTTTTTTATTTAAAGGAGGACTATATGAAAAAATTATTGACTGGTAATGAAGCTGTTGCAAGGGGTGCTTATGAAGCAGGAGTAAGGTTTGCATCTGCATATCCTGGAACTCCTAGTACTGAAATTTTAGAAAATATTGGCTTATACAAAGAAATCAGAGCAGAATGGGCCACCAATGAAAAAGTTGCACTAGAGGCTACTATCGGTGCTTCAATAGCTGGTGGAAGGTCTTTATCCTCAATGAAACATGTTGGACTAAATGTAGCAAGTGATGGCTTTATGACAGTTGCTTATACAGGAGTAAACGCTGGCTTAGTAGTAGTAACTGCTGATGAACCTGGCCAACATTCTTCACAAAATGAACAAGACAATAGAAATTATGCATCATTTGCAAAAGTACCAATGTTAGAACCAAGTGATAGCCAAGAGTCCAAGGATATGATAAAGATAGCTTTAGAAATTAGTGAAGAATACGATACACCAGTACTGTTTAGAATGACTACTAGAGTTTGTCATTCAAAGAGCATTGTAGAATGTCAAGATAGAGAAGAAATTCCTATTAAGGACTACAAGAAAAATAAAGAGAAGTATGTAATTGTACCTGCATACGCTACAAAGATGAGGGTTAAAGTTGAAGAAAGATTACATAGACTCCAAGAGTATTCCAACAAAACAGACTTAAACTATATTGAATGGAATGATAGGAAGATTGGTGTTATTTCCTCAGGAATGTGCTATCACTATGCAAAAGAAGTATTTGGGAACTCAGTTTCCCATTTAAAATTAGGCTTTACATATCCTATGCCTGATGAAAAGATTAAGGAATTTGCTTCACAAGTAGATAAAATATATATAATTGAGGAAAATGATCCGATTATCGAGGATAGAGTAAAAATACTAGGATTTGAATGCTATGGAAAGAATACATTCCCTACATACGGAGAATTGACCTCTGATGTAATTAGAAAATCAATTGATGGTAGTAGTAAGGCAACTATTGACTCCAATAATGATTTAGTAGTTCCGAGACCACCGGCATTATGTGC
>CAYZZR010000053.1:0-5799 GCA_964482775.1 uncultured Tissierella sp.
TTCCTTAAATAGGCTAGCATTTACTTCATTTAAATTTGCTTTCATATTTAATTTGAGAATAGTAAGTAAATCATAATAAATATCATCAAAGCTGGATAAAATATGAACAGAGCTTGTAGAAATTTTACTTTTTGCCACATTCATCTCAAGTTCTTGTTTATAAAGAGAATATGTCTTATCAATATCAGATAGTTCCTTGGTAAAACCCTCTAGGGTTATTTCTTCGCTATTAGTTACTAAATTATATACAAGATCCTTGCAAATTTTCAATATATGTAACTTAGCATCTAAGAATGTCTTTTTTACATTTGGAGCGGCAATAAAATAATTTATTATTACACTTATGGATATACCAATAAATGTATCTAGTAGTCTATTTGTAGCATATTCAAGCCTTGCACCTTCATTGTTAAGAAATATAGCAAGAAAGACTATTGCTGATAAGGTCAAGGATGACTTCCAATCAAAAACTATGTGGATATATATAACTATAATTGTACCAATGGTTAGGAATAGATAGTTGTTGGGCATAAGGTAGGAGAATATTAATCCAACCAAGGCTCCAACGAAGGTACCTAGCATTCTATCCTTTCCGGTTTTAAAGGACTCAGAAACAGATGATTGCATTGTCATAATGGCACCAATACCCACAAAAATTGGGCTTTTTAAGTTAAAAAGACTTGCTATATACAAACTCAATCCAACTGCTAAACCAGTTTTGATAGTACGTAATCCTATTTTATATTTTTTTATACTGTCCATTATATCATCCTTTCATCATGTTTTTTTAACCATATATAGGCTTTATTATACCATGATTTGATGGATAATAATATATTGTTAATTACTAATCCACAAAATAGAAAGGTTATTCAATAGTTTTCCACAGACTTGCCCACATTATCCACACATATTCGGAATGTTTATCCACAAATAACTAACAAGAATTTCACAGGAATTTTTAATTTAGATTATTGTTATAAGTGACAATATTGTGGGTAATATAATAACAAATAGTATAGGTCTTAGACTTATATGAAAGGAGTTGGGTTTATGCAATTAAACTTTGCCGGAAAAAACGTGGAGGTAACACAGGCACTAAAGGATGTAACTGAAAAGAAGCTAGTTAAACTAGAAAAGTATTTTCAAAGAGACATTGTAGGAAATGTTACGTTCAGCACAGAAAAGAACAGGAAAATTATCGAGGTCACCATAAACCTACCTGGAACTATACTTCGAGCTGAAGAGTCAAGTGATGATATGTATGCATCAATTGATAGGGCTGTTGATATTTTAGAAAGGCAAATAAGAAAATATAAGACTAGGCTGCAAAAAAGATATCAAAATAATGAAACAATTAGATTTGAAAATGTTATACCCTTACCAGTTGGTGATGATAATGAAAAATCATCCTTGGTTAGGAAAAAGAAATTTACCTTAAAGCCAATGTCAGCTGAAGAAGCAATCCTACAGATGGAGTTATTGAGACATAATTTTTTCGTATTTCAGGATGCTGAAACAGAAGATATATCGGTTGTTTATAAAAGAAAAGATGGAAATTATGGTTTAATAGAACCAGAAAATTAGCATACAATAAGTGCAGAATGAAAATTCTGCACTTTATTTTTATGTCCAAATGCAAGTTGTGTATTATTTAAATAAATGATAGAATAAAAAATAGTTTAGATGTTGAAAGGATGATTCAATAGTGGGTTTATTTGATAAGGTTTTTGGATCCTATAGTGATAGAGAGTTAAAGAAAAATGCTGCCTTAGTGGATAAGGTATTGTCATTGGATGAAACTATGAAGGTCTTAACAGACCAAGAGCTTAAAGGGAAAACACAAGAATTTAAAGATAGGTATAATAATGGTGAAACTCTTGAAAGTATGCTGGCTGAAGCTTTTGCAGTAATTAGGGAAGCATCATATAGAGTATTGGGTATGAAACACTTTAAGGTTCAAATTGAAGGTGGGATTATTCTTCATCAAGGAAGAATATCGGAAATGAAAACAGGTGAAGGAAAGACTCTTGTTTCTACTGCACCTGCCTATTTAAATGCAATAACTGGCAAGGGAGTACATATAGTAACTGTCAATGATTACTTAGCAAAGCGTGACAAGCAATGGATGGGTAAGATATATGAGTTCCTAGGTTTAAGCGTTGGCTGCATTGTTCATGGTATTACAAATAAGGAAAGAAAAGAAGCATACAGATGCGACATAACATATGGAACAAATAATGAATTTGGTTTTGATTATCTAAGGGATAATATGGTAATCTACAAGGAAGAAATGGTTCAAAGAAAGCTATACTATGCCATAGTGGATGAAGTGGATAGTATTTTAGTTGATGAGGCAAGAACTCCACTTATAATTTCTGGTCAAGGAGACAAATCAACCAAGCTTTATGAAGTAGCTGATAATTTTGTAAAAAACCTTACTAGTAGAGTGATGGATCCTAGCGAGGATAAACAGGATCCTTTCAATAGGGAGATTAAAGAAGAAACTGTGGACTTCTTAATAGATGAAAAGGGAAGGAGCATATCTCTTACAGAAAAAGGAACTGCAAAAGCAGAGAGTTTTTTTGGACTAGAAAACCTAGCTGGTGTTTCAAATATGGAAATTGCTCATCACATAAATCAAGCTCTTAAGGCTAAAGCCATTATGAAAAGGGATATAGACTATGTAGTAAAGGATGGAGAAGTAATAATTGTTGATGAGTTTACCGGAAGACTTATGTTTGGTAGACGTTATAGTGACGGCCTCCATCAAGCAATTGAGGCTAAGGAAAGGTTAAATGTAAGAAGTGAGTCCAAAACCCTAGCTACAATAACCTTCCAAAACTATTTTAGAATGTATGAGAAGCTATCCGGTATGACTGGTACTGCAAAGACTGAAGAAGATGAGTTTAGAGAAATATATAATATGGATGTAGTTGAAATTCCTACAAACAAGCCTGTAGTTAGACAGGACTTTGCTGATAGTGTTTATAAAAATGAGGAAGCAAAGTTCAGAGCAGTTGTTAGAGAAATCAAGGAAAAACATTCTACAGGGCAACCTATATTGGTTGGTACTGTTACTATAGAAAAATCTGAAGTACTTTCTAAATTACTAAAAAAAGAAGGGGTAACTCATGAGGTTTTGAATGCTAAGCAACATGAAAGAGAAGCTGATATAGTTGCTCAAGCTGGTAGATTTGGGCAAGTAACCATAGCCACAAATATGGCTGGTAGAGGTACAGATATAGTACTTGGAGGAAATCCCGAATATTTAGCAAAACTTGAGATGAAGAACAAAGGATACAGTGATGAAATTCTTGCACTTGTGGATAGCTTCTTTGAAACTGAGGATGAAGATGTTGTTGAAGCAAGAGAAAAATACAATTCCCTAATTGAAAAGTATAAAGATGAAACCGATAGAGAGCATGAGAAGGTAATTCAAGCAGGTGGACTTCATATAATAGGTACAGAAAGACATGAGTCTAGACGTATAGACAATCAATTAAGAGGTAGAGCAGGTAGACAGGGAGATCCTGGTAGTTCTAGATTCTATATTTCCTTAGAAGATGATTTAATGAGACTTTTTGCTGGAGATAGGTTTAAAGGCGTGATTGATAATATGAAGATGCCTGATGATGAACCTCTTGAGCATTCATTGTTGACAAAAACCATAGAAAATGCTCAAAAGAAGGTTGAAGGAAACAACTTCTCCATAAGAAAGCATGTCTTAAAATACGATGATGTAATGAACAAGCAAAGAGAAGTAATTTATGGTGAAAGAAGAAATGTTCTAGAAGGTGAAGATCTAAGGGAACATATTAAGGGAATGACTAGAAATCTTGTAGAATCAAACGTTGAGATATATACTAGACAATCTAGGAATGTTGAAGATTGGGATATGGAAGGCTTAGAGGTCTTTTTAGAGAAACTATTTGGGATGAAAAAGGGATCCTTAAATAGTGTGGACAAAGGTAATTTGACTAAAGAAGTACTTGTTGAGCTAATTCTTGAAAAGGCTGAGGATATATATAAGAGCAAGGAAGCTGACTTTGGGCAAGAGAAATTTAGAGAAGTTGAAAGGGTAATACTCCTTCAAGTAGTAGATAGAAAATGGATGGACCATATAGATGCAATGGATCAACTTAGACAAGGTATAGGTCTAAGAGCATATGGTCAACAAGATCCAGTTATGGCATATCAAAAAGAAGGTTTTGATATGTTTGATGAGATGAATCAAAGTATCTGGGAGGATACTGTAGGTTTCTTATATCACGTAGTAAATCCTGATGCTATTCAAAGAAAAAGAGTAGCAGAGCCGACTTCTACAAATTTAGATGGTCAAACAAACAATCAAACAGTAGTAAACAAGGATAAGAAAACAGGTAGAAATGACCCTTGTCCATGTGGAAGTGGGAAGAAATACAAGAAGTGTCATGGAGCAAATCTTTAATGAAGGTGGTGACTTATGGAAAGTATTTATATCGATAGAGAAAGGCTAAGTGAATTAAAATCCATGGTTAAAGAATTGGGTGTTTCACTTTGACATATCTGGACTAAAGGAACATGTTAGTGATTTAGAAAGGGCTAGCTACGAGGAAGATTTTTGGAAGGACACTCAAAAAGCTCAAGAGATTATGCAAGATATTAAGGGATCAAATAACTCAATAAAAGCATATGAAGACCTTTTATCAGAAATAGATGACCTAGAGATCTATATTGAAATGGTCATTGAAGAGGATTCCTATGAAGAGTATAAAGAGATAGAAAAAAACTTGAAGTTGGTTGAAACAAAGTGCCAGGACTTCAAGTTATCCACACTTCTAAATGGGGAGTTTGATAAGAATAACGCTATTTTATCAATTCATTCAGGTGCAGGTGGACTAGAGGCCCAAGACTGGGCGGAAATGCTACTTAGAATGTATAGACGATGGTCTGAATCCAAGGATTATCAGATTGAAACCTTGGATTTAATATCAGATACTGAAGGTGGAATTAAATCTGTAACCTTACTAATAAAGGGATTTAATGCCTATGGTTATTTAAAGTCTGAGAAGGGTGTTCATCGTTTGGTTAGAATTTCACCCTTTGATTCAGCAGGGAAAAGACATACTTCCTTCGCCAGCATTGATGTATTTCCTCAGGTGGGGGACGATATTGGAGTAGAAATAAATGAAAAGGACTTAAAGGTAGATACATACAGGTCATCAGGAGCTGGTGGGCAGCATGTAAATACTACGGATTCTGCCATTAGAATAACTCATATTCCTACAGGAATTGTAGTACAATGTCAATCTGAAAGATCTCAGCATATGAACAGAGCTACTGCCTTGAATATGCTAAAGGCTAAGCTGATTCAATTGAAGGAAGAGGAAAACAAGGAAAAAATTGACGACCTTCAAGGTAACTATTCTCAAATTGGCTGGGGCTCACAGATAAGGTCCTATGTATTTCATCCCTATAGTATGGTCAAAGATCATCGTACCAATGCAGAACTAGGAGATGTTTACAGGGTTATGGATGGAGACTTGGATCTATTTATAAATGAGTATTTAAAATATAAAGCTCTTTCTTAGGGAGCTTTATATTTTTTGGGCTTCTTAAATAATTTGTAATAAAAGAAGGATTTTCAATTTTTATATAGAATATAACTACGATATTTATAGAAAGGCTGGGGGAAATGGATTTAATAAAAAAAATCGCAGAAGAGTTAAAGCTAAGTCAAAAGCATGTAAGTAATGTTGTAGAATTATTGGATCAAGGAAATACCATACCATTTATTGCAAGGTATAGGAAGGAACA
>CAYZZR010000053.1:5899-11773 GCA_964482775.1 uncultured Tissierella sp.
TCTGAAGAAGCCTTGGCTGGAGCTATGGATATAATTGCTGAGTTAATATCTGATGATCCTGATTATAGAGCTAAGATAAAGAAAATAGTAAATGATAAGGGAATATTAGAGGTAGATGCAGTTGATAAAGAGGAGAAAACAGTTTATGAAATGTATTATGAATATAGTGAGCCTATAAAATCTATTGCAAATCATAGGGTATTAGCTATAAATAGAGGGGAAAAAGAAAAGAAGTTAAAGGTGAATTTAAGTTTGGACCAAGATGAAATCATTAGTCTTTTAGAAGGTCTTATCATAAAAAATTCAAATTCTTCTACAAAACTTTATCTTGTTAATTCAATCCTAGACGGATATAAAAGATTGTTATTTCCTTCAATAGAAAGAGAATTGCGAAATAACCTTACAGAAAAAGCTGAGGAAGAAGCTATTAAAGTCTTCTCATTAAATTTAGAGCCTTTATTGATGCAGCCTCCAATCAAGGGAAAGGTTGTAATGGCTGTTGACCCTGGTTTTCGTACAGGTTGTAAAGTGGCTGTTATAGATGAAACAGGCAAGCTATTAGATTATACAGTTGTATATCCTACGGAGCCTCAAAACAAGGTGGAGAAAACAAAGGAAAAATTTAAGGAATTAATTAAAAAATATGGCATAAATATAATATCTATAGGGAATGGTACAGCATCTAGAGAAACGGAATTTGTCGTAGCAGAAATGTTAAGGGAATTAAATGACGATACTTCATCAAAGGATTTAAAAGAAGTGCCTAGCTATATAATAGTTAGTGAGGCTGGAGCTTCAATATATTCTGCTTCAGAGTTAGGGACTAAAGAGTTTCCAGATATAGATGTTACTATTAGAGGAGCTGTATCAATAGGCAGAAGACTTCAGGACCCCTTGGCTGAGTTAGTAAAAATAGAACCAAGACACATTGGAGTGGGACAATACCAACATGACTTAAATCAGGGAAAACTAGATGAAGCCCTTAAAGGAGTGGTGGAAGACTGCGTAAATAGCGTAGGGGTCGATTTAAATACTGCTAGTCCATCCTTATTAAAGTATGTTGCGGGAGTGTCTACTAAAGTAGCAAGCTCAATAGTTGGGCATAGAGAAGAAAATGGTAAGTTTAGTTCAAGAAAAGAGCTTTTAAAAGTTAAAGGCCTTGGAGCCAAAACATTTGAGCAATGTGCAGGTTTTCTAAGAATTCCTGATGGCAAAGATCCATTAGATAAGACAGGTGTTCATCCTGAATCCTATGAGGTAGCAGCTAAACTATTGGAAATGGACTACAAAAATCTTGCTTTAAAGGAGATATCCACTAAGCTAAATGTAGGAGAACCAACTTTGAAGGATATAATAAAAGAGCTTGAAAAGCCAGGAAGAGATCCTAGAGATGACAAAGAAGGACCAATCCTTAGACAGGATGTATTGAAAATAGAGGATTTACAAAAGGATATGGTTCTAAATGGAACTGTTAGAAATGTTGTTGATTTTGGTGCATTTGTAGATATAGGTGTGAAAGAAGATGGTTTAGTTCATGTATCCCACCTATCAAATAAATTTGTTAAACATCCAAAGGAGGTAGTGAAGGTAGGAGATGTAGTAAAAGTAAAAATTATAGATGTTGATACAGAAAAAGGAAGAATTTCATTAAGCATGAAAGAGGTTAAATAGAAACAAATATACTAGGGGGGTTATTTGTGGAAAGAGTAGGAGATATTGAGTATTACGATGATAATTCAGTAGAAAGCCATCGGGTAATGACAGATTTATCTCATGAAGTTTTTCATGATTTTAAGAATATTTTAGCAATTATTTCTGGATTGGCTCAGATTTCTATGATTAAAACTCAATCAGAGGAAGTCAGAGAATATCTAAATAGAATCAATAATGCAACCTTTGAATTTCGCGATGTATTAAATAGATATTATAGTGTTATAAATCTATGTTCCAATACTAGTATGGTTCAAGAGCCATTCTATATTTCTGATATTATGAAGGAAGTTTTAGATGTTATTTCCTTTAAATTTCTTGGTTTAAGCTCTGTAAAATCAAATATTAGCTTAGATGTGGATATTTCATCAAATGAAAGAGTTTTGTGTGATGGATATGGACTGCACCAGAGCTTATTAAACCTAGTTATGAATGCACTTGATGCTATGGAAGATGATTCACAAGCTATATTGAGGGTAAATATTTATAATGATGAGAATAATAGAAATGTAATCATAGAAATTTGTGATACTGGAACTGGTATATCTGAAGAAAATATGAAGAAGATATTTAATGACCAGTTTACAACTAAGAAAAATGGTACTGGCTTGGGTTTAAGAATAGCAAAAAATGCTATTGAGTCCATAGGTGGTAGTCTTTATATAAGTAGCAAGTTAAATATTGGTACAAAGGTAACTGTTATCTTACCTATATTTTTTAATATGGATAATTTATCATAAGAGAAAGGTAGTGATGATTTGAAACTAGGTCTTATTATAAATCCTATTGCAGGAATGGGTGGCAAGGTAGGTTTAAAGGGAACAGACGGAGAGGAAATTTTAAGTAAAGCACGAAGTCTAGGCGCAACTGAGGAATCACCTAAAAAGGCCAAAGGTGCATTAAATATATTATTACCTTTAAAGGATAGTTTAGAAATATTAACATATCCAGGATTGATGGGTGAGGAGGAAGCAAAAGAATTAGGCTTTAAGACCAAGGTCTTTGGAAAGAAGAAGGACATAACTAGCTTTGAGGATACTGAAGATGCTGCCAGGACATTACTTGAAAATGAGATTGATTTATTGATTTTTGCTGGTGGGGATGGAACAGCAAGAAACATTTATAATGCAATTGGAGATAAAGTGCCTGTAATTGGAATACCAGCTGGAGTAAAAATCCACTCTGGGGTATATGCAAACCATCCAAAAAGTGCTGGTCAGGTTGCCCTAAAATACCTTGAAGATAGTGAAATGGAAACAAAAGAAGCTGAGGTCATGGATATAGACGAGGAAGCCTTCAGAAGTGGTGTAGTTACTGCCAAGCTTTATGGTTATATGTCAATACCGTTTATTCCTAATTTAGTTCAAAATCAAAAATCTGGCACTATAGCCACTGAAGAAGAAGCTATTGAAGGTATCACTGAAAAGATAATAGAGTTTATGGATGATGAGCCTGATACCTATTTTATAGTTGGTTCAGGATCTACAACTAGACCTATAATGGAGTCGCTAGGCTTACCGAATACCCTATTAGGTATTGATATAGTAAAAAATAGAAAATTAATAAAAAATGATGCAAATGAAAGAGATATCCTTGATATTATAGATGGCAAAAGAGCAAAGATTATAGTAACTGTCATTGGAGGGCAAGGCTATATCTTTGGTAGAGGAAATCAGCAGTTAAGTGGAGAGGTTGTTAAGAGAGTAGGCAAGGAAAATGTAATAGTTATAGCTACAAAGACTAAGCTACTTTCGTTGGGTGAAAACCCATTATTGGTTGATACTGGGGATGAAGAGGTTAATAGTCTCTTTAATGGTTATATTAAAGTCTATATAAACTATTCAACAGTTTCCGTACAATCCATAAAGGGGCTTTAGATAAAGGGGTTTTATAATGGAAGAGCTAGTAAAGCTAGTGAATCAGATAATATCTGAAGAAAAAATGATTAAGGCTGTTTTGAGCAATTTAAGAGAAAAGAAGATGGATAGCTTTAATAAGGTAGATATAAATCCGGTCAAAATAAAAGATGAATTGCTCTATCAATTTACCTACAATTATCCTAATAAGGTGATTCATAGAAACTTAAAGCCCCTTGAGGCAATAGAGGAATTAAATTTGCTACTTAGTGAAATCTTTAAGCAAGCTAATGTTTTTTCTCTTGATTCTGATTATCAGATTTTGATTAGTAAGAAGGGCAAAGTAAATATCTTAAAGAAAAAAGCCACAAAAGAACGGGGAAGCCTTTCGCACAATAGAAGCAAGAATTATATACTAGAGGATGGAGAAGCAGTAGACTTTTTAATTCGCCTTGGGGTAATGAATGAATCAGGAAAGGTTATTTCTAAAAGGTATGATAAGTTCAGACAGATAAACCGATTTCTAGAGTTAATAGCAGATGTCATACCAAAGCTAAATAGTAATCATAGATTAAATATTGTTGATTTTGGATGTGGTAAAAGTTATTTAACCTTTGCCTTGTATTATTATCTTGTGAAGGTCTTGGGCCTTGATGTAAATATTATTGGCTTAGATTTAAAAATGGATGTAATCAATTTCTGCAATGAAGTTGCCTCTGATTTATCCTATGACAATCTAAAGTTTATCCATGGTGATATAAAAGAATATGAAGGCTTAAAGAGTGTGGATATGGTAGTTACTCTACATGCCTGTGACAATGCTACAGATGCAGCCATAGTAAAGGCTATTAATTGGAATTGCCAAGCTATATTGTCAGTACCATGCTGCCAACATGAATTTTATGACAAAATTCATAACCCAGACCTTGAACCTATGTTAAAGCATGGCTTTATAAAGGAAAAACTAAGCTCTTTGGTAACTGATAGCTTAAGAGGATTGGTATTGGAGGCATTGGGATATCAAGTGCAGCTTTTAGAGTTTATAGATATGGAGCATACTCCTAAAAATACTTTAATAAGGGCTATAAAAACAAACAATCAAATAAATCAGGATGCTTTAAAGTCCTATGTAGATTTTAAGGAATTTTGGGGCTTAAAAGAAATTTATATAGAGAAGGAATTGGGGAATTTATTGGAGAGATAACTCTCCTTTTTCTTTTTGTTAAAATATATAGACAAATATGTTACAATTAAATAAAGAACTTAAAGAAACTCACTTGGAGGTAGGCATGAGGCTATATATTACAAGACACGGTACAACTGAATGGAATATAAAAAAGATACTTCAAGGATGGAAGGATTCCAATTTGACTGATGAAGGAATAAATAGAGCCATTAGATTAGGGGAAAGACTATCTGATATAGACTTTGATTACATATATTCAAGTCCTCAAAATAGAGCCTTAGAGACTGCTAGGCTAATTAGAGGCTCGAAGGATACTATAATATTGCCACATACAGGACTTAGAGAATTAGGTTTTGGTTCATGGGAGGGTATGGAAATAGATGAGGTTAAGAGGCTTTACCCTGAGGAATACGATACTCATCTAAATGACCCAGGAGCATATATTTCATCCAATGGAGGTGAGTCTTTTCAGGTTTTATTTGATAGAGTTAAAGAATTTATAGATGAAATCAAAGAACTTGATGCAAAGAACATACTCCTTGTAACTCATGGGGTTACAGTGAAGGCTCTTCTAATGATACTTAAGGGATTGAACATAGATGAGTTTTCAAAGCTGCCAGTTTTTACAGGTACAGCTCTAAATGTTTGTGAATACGATGGAGAGAAATTCGAATTTTTACTAGAGGGAGATACCTCTCACATAGATGTTGAAATCTTTGATGAATCCATTATGTAGATGGTATGGTGATGAGAATGAGACTAAAAAGGGATTTTTATGAGAGAAACACTATATTGGTAGCTAGGGATTTGCTTGGGAAAACTTTGGTTCATAAGGATGGAAGTAGCTTATATAAGGGAATTATTGTGGAGACTGAGGCCTATATAAATGCAAATGATGATGGAGCGCACTTTAACAAAGGTTTGACCCCTAGGACAAGGATTATTGACCAAGCTGGAGGACATCTATATATTTACAATATTTATGGAATGTATCAACTCTTTAATATAGTTACTGAAAAAGAAGGAATACATGGAGCGGTCTTAATCAGAGCTCTTGAACCAATTGAGGGAATATCTGAAATGTATAAAAATAGATATAAAAAGGACCTAATAGAGCCAACT
>CAYZZR010000054.1:0-6189 GCA_964482775.1 uncultured Tissierella sp.
CTCATGGAATACAGTTGTTATTAAAACGTCATTATATCCAAATCTCTTAAGATATTCGTTTGTTTGTTCTTCTAATGCTCTTATAGCTGCAACGTCTTGAACTAAGTTACCACATTGACCATAACCAACAGTGATATTCTTAACTCCTTGCTCAGCACCTAATAACGCTTCTATAATAGCAACAGCATTTGAAGTTGATGGTGGGCATAATGTTCCTGTTAATGGACCAAATGGTTCTCTATTGATTTCGATACCTTGTTCTTCATAGAATCCAACAAGTCTATCGCAATATTGCCAATCATATAATGTTTTTTCAATTGATACGCTCTTTGCGTATGGAATGTTATAAGAAATTCCGCCACCTTCGTTAGAAGTAAATCCACCAGCGTGAATTATTTCTGCTAACAATCTTGAGTCAGGTGTACCATGTCTAGCTTGTAATGGTTTATCTACACTTTCAAATACTTCTCTACATCCCTTAACACCATGATTTACTCCAGGGAATCCGTTAAGTAATGATCTGCCAGCCTTTACTGATTCATCAATACCAACTTGACACTCATTGTATCTATTTTGTCTAGTATATGAGTCAATTGTTGATGGCAATAAGTCTGCTCCGCCTTCTTTTGATAAGAAGTTTAACAGTTCAATATGTTTATCAATCAATGCAACCCCTGCTCTTGGTTGTGCAAGAGTTACTCCATCTTCCTTTGCTTTTCTTAATTTCTTAGCAAAGTTCATTTCATCTGGAACCTTTTTCAAGTAGTCTACAGCTTCTTGAAGATTAACTTCTTTTCCTGTAGGCCAGTGTGACAATACATCTTCTCTTAATTTAAAAAACTCATCATCTGATAGTCTTTTATTTTTTAAATCCATCGATCTTCCTCCTATAATTCAATCATGTATTTTTTCATCATTCTTACTGCCATATTCTCATCTACTGTAGTTAATAATCCCATAGCAGACAGTATATAGCTCTTATCTAACATAAACTTTGGTCTTCTTGGCTTTAATGATGTTGGGTCATCCATTGTAAATAATGAAGCTTCTAATATGCTTTTTGGATCTTCACTATTTACTAACACTCCACCTGTTCCAAGAACGTATGGGATTTCCATCAAATCCTTCCCCTCTTGTGAATACATCATGCCCATTGGGGAGTAAACAGGTGACACAACACCTGCATGTCGTTTCATTGAAATGTCAGCACAAACCTTTGCCATTGCTTCATCGAAATCAATTTCTTTGTCATCACTAGCTACAAAGTCAGTATGTTCATATCTGTTTTTGAACTCATTTTCTATATCAAAATCATCATTTTTTAGGTACTTCTTCATTGTCTTAGTTCCAGCCGCTTCAAATACTGATAAAGCCGAGTATCTCATGCCTAAGTCGCCTTCTACTGTTCTTTTTGCATGAGGCTCTTCTAGCCCTCTCAAAACGACAGCTGGTTTACTAGGTGCTCCTTCTGCAATTGAATGAATATCTGTAGTCGCTCCTCCAATGTCTATTACTGCCAAATCTCCAATACCGTGTTCATCCCTTGAACCTTCAGATAAAGACTTTGCAGCCTTTAGAACTGCAGCAGGTGTTGGCATTAATATACCTGTAATAGTATTTTCTACATTTTCCATTCCTTTTGCATGAACGATTTTTTTCATGAAAATACTTCTGATTGTCTCTCTAGCTGGTTCTACATTTATGTGATTTAAATTAGGCATTACATTTTCTGTTACATAATATTCTACTTTGTCTGCAAAAATTTCTTTAATCTCATCATTACAGCTCTTGTTTCCAGCTACAACAACTGGAATATTAATACTATGTTTTTCAATCATAGCAGCATTATGAACTATGCAATCGCAGTTACCACCATTGGTTCCTCCTGCAAGCAAAATCATATCCGCCCTTGATTCTTTTATTTCTTTCAGCTCATCATTATTTAGATTGAAGCTGTATGTTTTGATAACCCTGGCACCAGCACCTAACGCCGCCCTTTTAGCTGCTTCAGCAGTAAGTTCAGGTACAAGTCCAATAGCAATAATCTTAAGCCCACCTGCAGCAGAAGAACATGCCAACCTCTTAACTATGTTATATTCACCCTTAACTTTTGACTGCAAGCTCTTAAGAGCGTTTTCATAGCCGATGGTAACATCATTTTCTACAGTTGTATAGGATTTATCTGTTGCTATTATTTCTTCCTTTTCTACATCCACAAGGGTCAACTTTGTAAATGTACTTCCAAAATCTATAAAAAGATAAGCATCCATTTTATCCCTCAATCTAAACTTATTTGTATAAATCTTCCTTTAAGTCATGAATTGCAGTGTCAGTTGAAGTTCCTGGTGGATAAACTCTGTCAAATCCCATATCTAAAAATCTTTGTTGAACTTCTGACCAATCTTGTTTACCTACTACTATGTTTCCTCCAACATAAAGAAGAATATCCTTAAGACCTGCTTCTTCACATTTTTCTCTCATACCTCTACAGTCTATTTCACCATGACCATAAAGTGATGATACAAGAATTGCATCTGCACTTGTTTCAATAGCTGCATTGATAAAATCTTCTTGTGGTGATAGAACTCCTATGTTTACTACTGTAAAACCGGCATCTGATAATGTGTAATCAAGTATTTTATTGCCAACAGCATGACAATCAGAGCCAATTACTCCTAAAACTACTTTCTTATTTTCCACTTTTTTCCCTCCTAGTTTTTATTCTTAAGTACAATAATCAATTGTTAAATTATTTGCATCTGTTCAATAAATATATTACCACATTTATAAATAATTTCAACTAAAAAACTGAAAATTAACAGTTATTTTTCTAGAAAGTTATTCAAAGAATCATTATCGGTCAATTGTCCGTTTTTTCTGTTAATTGAAAACGCTATTTTCTCGTTGCGAGCAAAAAAGTCAATATAAAAATTGACTTTTTTCCTTTTATTTTTTTTCTATTACCTTCAATAATTTCTTCTTATTACGAATAGGAAAGTTCCACTTTTAGTTTAATCAAACAAAGAAAGAACTTTCCGTAGATGAGTAACAAGAAAAGCTACACTTAAATTTTCTTTATAAGCTTTTCTTATATATTCTATATGTCTTATATTTAACACCACCATATCTTTCTATGTCGTTTTTCATATCTGTATTGTACTCCCAAATAGTAGAACCTTCTACAAAATTATACCCTTTTTCTATAGCCTTCTTATATGATTGTAAATAAATTGCAGATGGCACTCCTTTTTTTCTATACTCTGGTATAACAAATAAGACAAAAAACCTTAATTGAGTAATTTTTCTTCTATAATATATAAATTTTAGAATACCGAGAGGTAAAAGCCTACCATTCATCTTTTTAATTACTTGATTATAATCTGGTAATGAAATATTGAAGCCTATAGGTTCTCCTTCTAAGTTTCTAGCAATATATATTAGATCTGGATCTGCAAAAGGGATCAATTGATTAGCAATTAATTTTATTTCTTTATCATTGGGAGGAATAAAATCATCCCACTCCTTAGGCATAGCTTTGTTTATTATTTGCTGAATGTCTTTCATTTCTTTTTCTATATTCTTTAGGTTGATTCGTTCTAATGTGAACTTATGTTTTTTCATAGCATAGGGTACTAACTTCTCATATCTTTCGATATTATCATTATGAATGTCACTTTTATATGCATAACAATCTAAATACTTTTCAAAGCCACACTCAATAAACAAATCATTATAGTATTTTTTATTATAGGTATTCATTATGAGAGTTTGATCTTCAAAGTTATCTATTAGCAACCCTCTGTTGTCATCACCACCTGGTATGGATAGGGGTCCTTTTACCAAGATCATTTCTCTTTGGACTAACCAGTCCTGGGCAAACCCTAACAAGCTAGCAGCCACATCTACATTATTAATAGACTCATATAATGATATATATCCTTCTTTAAATCCCTTAGCCTGATTAATATGCTCATTTATTCCTACTAATATTCTTCCAACAGGAAGACCATTTTTATATGCAACAACTTTAACATTTGGGCCCGCTTCATTTAGAAAATTATTTACACCATTAATATATTTCTTAAAATCGGATATCAAAGGCGGAATCCAAGCATCATCATTCTTATAAAGTTCAAAGGGTAGATTTATAAAATCCTTTGTACTTTTATAATCATTTACTTCCTTTATTTCAATAACGCTTGATAGAGCCTCCATAATATCCCTCATTTATTTTATTATAGTATTGCATTTAGTATAGCTTTACTGACAAAAAAAGGTCAGTAAAGCGACCTTTTTATCTAATCCATTAACAATTCCAAAAATTCTTCATTAGTAATACTTCCGAAATATCTTTCAAGTGATTCATTCTTTATAAAATCTTCCAGCACTTCTCTATCGTATCTTTTACCTTTCAATTTTTCTTCAAGTAAGCCAACATCTTCAACCCCAAAGAAGTCTCCATATATTTTTGACTCTTTAATTACTCCAGATTTAACTTCTAATCTAACTTCTATTGACCCAAAAGGAAACCTCTTGTAATTCTTGTAATCAAACTCTGGTGATTCTCCATAGTTCCATTCCCAAGTCGAATACTTTTCTTTAAATAACTTATCTACTTCATCTAACTGTAAATCAGTTAGTTTGTATTCCTCAGGTTTTAAATCCTCCAAAGAAAAAATATTTTCTATAAGCAAGTCCTTAAAGGTTAGAATATCTACATCTAGATTTAGATAGGGTCTAATATTAGTAACTCTAGATTTTACAGACTTCACTCCTTTAGATTCGATTTTATCCTTTTTTACATTTAAAGCATTAGAAAGTACTGTAAGATCAGTATCAAATAAAATTGTACCATGATTTAAAACTCTATTCTTTTCCACCGACTGAGCTATTCCGGATATTTTCTTACCCTCAAGAGTTAAATCATTTCTACCAGATAACTCAGCATTAATTCCTAATCTTTCCAATGACTTTAACATTGGAATATTTATTTTGCCGAAATCAATTTTTACAGCACCACTTACAGTAGTGATAAAAGTGAAGTTTAAGTTGCCTAGATCATGATAAACAGCGCCTCCACCAGTAACACGTCTTACAATCTTTATATTGTTCTGTCTAACATAATCTGAATTTATCTCTTCAATTGTGTTTTGATTTTTACCTACAATTATAGCTGGTTCGTTGACCCATAGTATTACGTAATTTTCATCTTTTGGTAAATTTTTAAAGCAATATTCTTCAAATGCTAGATTGTACCAAGGATTGTTGGATAAGTTATTTATATATTTCATAGATTCCTCCTAGTTTAGAGTATTAGAAGTCTTGCCTAGCAATTCCTTCTAATCATTATCTTCCTATCAAAATATTTAAATCCATCAACTGACTCTGAATTTCAATGAGTTTATTTTTTAAAGTATCATAGTTCTTTTCTAATAATTTTTCCTCATAAAAACCACTAGATTTACTAATTAGAGCATTAAATTGATTATATACATTTTCTAATTCATTTTCAATATCTTCTTTTAGTAAGGCAGGCTCAGGAGTTATACCCTTCCTCAGTTCTATAGAGTCTTTTTTTATCTCAAATTTATCACCAATATTAGGAATTATAGTATTTATATTGAATTTTTCTCTGATTAAGGTGCTCAATTCTTCTGAAGCTTCAACTTCACCATGAACTATAAAAACCTTTTTAGGCTTTACTTTAAATTTAGAAAGCCAATGAATTAACACAGGTTGATCAGCATGCCCTGAAAAACCTTCTAAATCATATATTTCAAGAGCAACATTGATTTCTTCACCTAAGAGTTTAACTTTTTTTACTCCATCCAATAAAATTCTTCCTAGAGTCCCTTCTGCTTGATATCCAACAAACACTAAGCTATTCAAAGGATTCCACAGGTTATGTTTCAAGTGATGCCTAATTCTGCCAGCAGTAGCCATCCCACTAGAGGATATTATGACCTTAGGATAATCGGACTTGTTGAGAGCCATGGACTCCTCTTGGCTTTTGATAAATCTAAGGTTACTAAATACAAATGGATTATCCCCTTCTAGAATCATATCCCTAGTCTCATCATTAAAGCTTGAAGCATTTTTTTGAAATACCTCAGTTGCATTTACCGCCAGAGGGCTATCTATATATACTGGTATTTTCATAAATTTTTCAACATTTGAATACTCATAATA
>CAYZZR010000054.1:6199-11705 GCA_964482775.1 uncultured Tissierella sp.
TTTAATTCATAGATTAACTCTTGTGTTCTTCCTACAGCAAATGAAGGAATAAGAACCGTACCACCTCTTAATGCAGTTCTATTGATAATATCAATAAGCATTTCTGTGCTATTTTTAAATGGTTCATGGATAGTATCTCCATAGGTAGACTCTATCACCAAGTAATCAGCTTCAGCTATATATTCGGGACTTTTTATTATAGGTCTATCAGGCATTCCTAAATCTCCTGAAAATACTGTTTTTGTTGTTTCATCTCCATCTTTAACCCAAATTTCTAAAATTGATGAGCCTAGAATGTGACCAGCATCCTTAAATCTCACGGTAATATCATTATTTAATTCAATTTTTTGATCATATAAATAAGGATTAAAATATTTAAGGCTGTACTCAGCATCCTCCATAGTATATAAAGGTTCAACAGGCACTTGCCCTGCCCTTAATCTTTTCTTGTTCTCCCATTCAGCATCAGATTCTTGAATTTTTGCACTATCCTTTAACATGATTTCACAAAGATCATATGTTGGTTTTGTACAGACTATATCCCCTCTAAATCCATCCTTAACTAGCTTTGGAATACGACCGCTATGATCGATATGGGCATGAGTTAATAGCATCAAATCAATCTCCTTAACATCATATGGAAATGGATTAAAATTCATTTTTTCCATCTCATTATTACCTTGAAACATACCACAATCGATTAATATTTTATAATTCTTTGTAGTTAATAAATAATTTGATCCTGTTACCATCTTAGCCGCACCGAAAAATTGAATATCCATGACATAGCCTCCTTTTCATCTTTTAATTATTACCCAAAATAATGATAAATACACAAAGGCCTCCAAGGTATATTTGGAGGCCTTTGTGTATTTGTATCTACTTATGTGTCTTATTCTTCACTGGTAATTTCAGTCCATATTTTATCATAGGTTTGGATGATATCCATAGGATCCTTAAATACTTCAGTATTTTTTAGGACTTCCTCATCAGGATAAGCATCTGAATCATTTTGAACATCTTCTGGCAATAGCTCTACTGCTTCAGGAATTGGAGAAGAATAACCTATATATTCAGCATTCATTGCTGCAATATCGGGTCTTGTCATAAAGTTTATAAACTTTTCAGCAGCTTCCTTGTCCTTAGCACTCTTTGGAATTACCATAGCATCAAACCATAGATTTGTTCCTTCAGATGGAATTACATATTCAAGATCTGGATTGTCTCTTATCATTGCTACAGCATCACCTGAGTAAACTACTGCAATAGCAGCATCTCCAGCTACAAGAGTGTCCTTGACCTCATCTCCCAAGTATGCATAAACAAGTGGTTTTTGTTTGATTAACTCATTTTTAGCTTTTTCTAATTCACCTAGGTCTCTAGAGTTCAAGGAGTAACCTTGCTTGATTAGCGCTACAGCAAGTGTATCTCTTTGACTATTGTACATTACAATTTGACCTGCATATTGCTCATCCCATAAATCAGCCCAACTATCTAGTGGCTCACTTACCATAGTTTTGTTATAGATAATTCCTAAAGTTCCCCACATATATGGAACTCCATATTCATTGTTTTGATCATATTCTAAATTTAAGAAACTATCTCCTACTTTATCAATATTAGGTATATTGTTCTTATCTATTTTTTGCAACAAGTCCTCTCTAATCATTCTCTCAATCATATAATCAGAAGGAAATATTACATCGAAACTACTTCCTCCTTGTTTTAGTTTTACATATAAATCTTCATTAGTAGCGTAGGTGTCGTAAACTACTTTTATTCCATATTCATCTTCAAACATCTCTAAAACTTCAGTATCTATATAATCGCCCCAGTTATAAACATTTACACTTGGTTTGCTTTCACCACAAGCTACTGTAACTATAGCTATTGATAAAACCATTAGAATTATAGCGAATAACTTTCTCTTTTTCATCTTATACCTTCTTTCTTTTAAGTATTCTTTTCACTTCTCTTATTTATGATTAGCAATAAAATTAGCATACTAATAAACATCAATGTTGATAAAGCATTTATGACTGGGTTTATACCTCTTCTAGCCATGGCAAATATTGTAATGCTAAGGTTTGAAACCCCATGACCAGTATTAAAAAAGCTTATAACAAAGTCATCTATTGATAAAGTAAATGCCATTAGTGCTCCTGTTATTATACCAGGCATTATCTCAGGAATAATCACCTTTCTAAATGCATAAAAGGGTGTAGCTCCTAAATCCATTGCTGCTTCTGCAATATGTTTATTCATTTGCTTCAGCTTAGGTAATATAGATAATATTACATAAGGAAGACAAAATGTTATATGAGATAAAAGCATAGTCAAGAGCCCGAACTCAAATTTAAACAATCTATACAATGTCATTAAAGACACTGCTGTAACTATATCGGGGTTCAATACAGGCAAATAATTCAAATTTAATACTACTTTTTTACTAAAACCCTGCATATTATAAATACCTAAGGCAGCTATAGTACCTATGATCGTAGATATTATAGATGTAGATACTGCTATTAGTATGGTATTGTACAAGGCTTTTAGTACTTCTCTATCTTGAAATAGTTCTATATACCACTTCAAGGTAAATCCATTCCATACTCCCCTAGATTTAGAGTTGTTAAAGGAGAAAATTATCAATACTATTATAGGTGCATAAAGAAATAGAAATATTAAAAAAGTATAAAGTCTTTTTAAACCCTTTTCTACCATAGTCCTCCCCCTCCTTCACCTTCTTTTTCCTTATCAAACTTAGATGAAGCAGCCATTACTATCAAAATAAAAATCATCAATATAAATGACATTGTAGAGCCAAAGTGCCAATCCCCAGTGTATCTAAATTGCTGTTCTATTAAATTTCCAATCAGATTGGTCTTGTTTCCACCAAGCAGGCTTGATATAACAAATGTACTTACAGCCGGAATGAATACCATTGAAATTCCAGTAACAACTCCAGGCAAGCTTAAGGGAAAAATGACCCTAGTAAAGGTTGTAAATTTATCTGCTCCTAAATCCTCAGAAGCTTCTATTAACTTTCCATCAATTTTTACCAATACAGAAAAAATGGGAAGTACCATAAATGGTAAAAAGTTATAAATCATACCTAATAATACAGATGTGTTGTTATAAAGTAAATTTAATGGTTGAAATCCAAGCTTAACAATTATAGTATTGATAATTCCATTGTTGCCCAAGAGGGTTAGCCAAGCATAGGTCCTTAGTAAAAAGTTCATCCACATAGGAATAACTAGCATTAGAATTAGTGTATTTCTAGTTTTTGCCTTCTCTTTTGAGATTATATATGCTATAGGATAACCTAGAATTAAACATATTACAGTAGATACTAAGGCTAGATTTACAGATCTAACTAAAACTTTTACATAAGTTGGTGTAAAGAATCTTTTAAAGTTCTCTATGCTAAAATTAAATGTTGCAAAGTTTTGACTATCTCCTGTTGTAAATGCATAATAAAGAACTAAAATCAGTGGAACTACTATAAAAATAATCATCCAAATCATATAAGGAATAGCAAATCTTTTAAATTTCATCAATCATACACCTTCCTCATTATATGAATGTTCTCAGGCCTTATGTTCATACCTATTTGAGTTCCCACTTCTTTCATAATAGTCGAATGAATCATCCATTCAAAATCATCTGTTTCAACCATCATTTCATAATGGACACCCTTAAAGGTTACGCTGTTTACTTTTCCTGTTAATATTCCATCTTCAACTGATACTATATCAATATCCTCAGGTCTAATAACCACATCCACATCTTCATCCTTACTGAACCCTTTATCTACACATTCAAAAACCTTACCTGAAAATTCAACGATTAGATCATCATACATAACACCATCAACTATATTGCTCTCTCCAATAAATTTAGCTACAAAAGCATTCTTTGGTTCATTATAGATGTCAACAGGCTTGCCTATTTGTTGGATTTTTCCTTTATCCATAACCACTATGGTATCGGACATGGTTAGTGCTTCTTCTTGATCGTGAGTTACATAGATAAAAGTAATCCCAACCCTTTTCTGCATACTTTTTAGCTCAACCTGCATCTCTTTACGTAACTTTAGGTCTAATGCTCCCAATGGTTCATCAAGAAGCAATACCTTAGGCTCATTAACCAAAGCTCTAGCAATGGCTACTCTTTGCTGTTGTCCTCCACTTAAAGAATCTATGGACCTTTTTTCAAATCCTTGTAGATTTACAAGTCTAAGCATTTCACTAACTTTATCCTTGATATCTTTTTTTGAAAGCTTTTTTATTTTAAGACCAAAAGCAATATTGTCATATACGTCTAAATGAGGGAATAATGCATATTTTTGAAATACAGTATTAATTTGTCTTTTATATGGGGGGATATCCGTTATGTCTTGTCCTTCAAAAATTACTCTACCATTTGTTGGGTTTTCAAATCCTCCAATTATTCTAAGTGTTGTAGTTTTACCACATCCACTAGGACCTAATAGAGTAAGAAACTCATTCTCCTCTATGTACAAATTAATATCCTCTAGTACAGTAACATCTCCATATTGCATAGAAATATTAGTCAGATCAATTGTATGTTGTTTTTCCATTTATTACCCTCCTTAGTATGCCCATATGATTAAAAACTAGGTGGTGTACTCACCCAAATAATTGATGCCTTAGTTTTACCTTCATTAGAAATATAATGATTAGAATTTGCTTTGTAGTAAAAACTTTCACCTTTTCTAACTCTAACCTTCTCCTCACCAATATGGATAAAAATACTACCAGAAATAACATGACCAAATTCTTCGCCTTCATGAGGCATATCCTCTTTAGATCTACCACTTGGCTCAATATCTATTAAAATTGGTTCCATACTGTTCTTCTGTGCATTTGGAATTATCCATTTTAAAGTATACTTCAAATCAGAATTCTCACTTTCAAAGGCGTCATCCTTAGTAAACACGATCTTCTCATCTACAGTTTCATTGAAAAAATCCTTTAAATTTGTTCCAAGACCTTCTAAAATGTCTACTAAAGTTGCTATGGAAGGAGAAGTTAAATCCCTCTCTACTTGAGATATAAATCCCTTGGTCAACTCACATCTATCAGCTAATTCCTCTTGAGTTAAAGAATTCTTAACTCTCAACCTCTTAATTTTTTCACCGATATTCATATTTACCCTCCTAGAGTAACTAGTTATATATTAAACTTATAGTTTATATTTACTAAACTTTTATCTGAACTACATCATTATAAAATATATTAGTATATAATGTCAATATTAATTTGCAAAAAAACTAAAATATTTAATTGAATCTAACAAGTAATTCTACACATCTTTTCATTTTGTAATAAACTTAAAGTTTACTATTTAAATACAAAAAGGGCCCATTTATATGGACCCTTTCTCATCATTCTATGTTATAAACCTTCATATTTCTGATTGCATCTTCAATCAATTTATCTATTTCTACTAATTATTCTTGGTGTAATTCTTGCAAATT
>CAYZZR010000055.1:0-11687 GCA_964482775.1 uncultured Tissierella sp.
TTATAATAAATAAGACCCGTGAACATATAACCTTTAAAATTGGCATAATGGAATATAAAGAAAGCCACAAGTCAGCTGATGAGTTGCTAAAGGATGCAACCATCGCACTTAAGTATACTGAAGCTTCTGAAACCAACAACTATACCTTCTTTGACGAAGATATGGAATCGGATATTCAACGCCAAGAGATACTAGAAAGAGAATTAAGAGTAGCAACTATGGAGGAAGATGCTTCAAAAATATATTTGGTTTATCAGCCAATAATTGATTCAAAAACCAATAGTATACGTAGTTTTGAGGCCTTAGCAAGGATGAATTCCAAGGAGTTTGGATCTGTTTCACCAATAGAATTTATCCAAATAGCAGAAAGTAAGCAACTTATAGTTCCTCTTAGCAATTTTATATTGAGGATGGCCTGTAGTTTTATTTCTAGTTTGCTAAAGATGGGCCTAAATGAAATACGAGTGGCTGTAAACATCTCAACTATTCATCTCTTACAAGAGGATTTTGTAAGTACTGTTCTAGGCATTGTTGAGGAAACAGGTATAAATGGGCGCAATCTTGAGCTGGAGCTAACAGAAACAATTATGATGGATAATTTTGAAATCATAAAAGAAAGACTTAAAGAACTAAGAACAAATGGAATTCAAATATCTTTAGATGACTTTGGAACTGGCTATTCATCAATTGATAGACTTATTGAATTAAAAGTTGACACCTTAAAAATAGATCAGTATTTTATCAAGAATATAAATGAAGGTAATAAAGATTCACAAATAACGGAAGATATAATTTCTATTGCTCATAGACTTGGATTAAAAACAGTGGCTGAAGGAGTTGAGCTTGAAGTACAGAAAAATTATCTTTTGGAATACAAATGTGATAGTCTACAGGGGTATTTATTTAGCAAACCAGTTTCTGAAGTAGAAGTAATCAAGTTATTGAATCAATACAACATAAAACAACAATAAACAATAAGAAACAAGCATAATTGGTTGACTAAGATATTTTCATATGATACCATATATCAAAGAGTATTTATAAACATATAGCTATTAAATCAAGAAAGGAAGATCGAAATGAGTGATAAAAAGACCATATTAGATTATGAAACAGTAGCCTTAGATGATGAAAATAGTGCATTGGTCATTATAAATCAGACTAAACTACCTTATCACACAGAGATACTTCATCTTACAGAAGAGGAAGATATATGGAACGCAATATATTTACTACAAGTAAGAGGTGCACCTGCAATTGGTATTGCAGCTGCAATAGGGGTTTATCTGGCTGCTAAAAAGATTCAAACAGACAATTATGAGGATTTTTATACTCAGTTTATAAAAGCAAAGGAATACCTAGCTTCTTCAAGACCTACTGCAGTCAACCTTTTCTGGGCACTTGATCGAATGGATGCTAAGGTAAAAGAAAATACTGATAAGACCATAGCAGAAATCATAACTATACTTCATGATGAAGCTGTGGCTATAAAGGAAGAGGATATTTGGGTATGCAAGCAAATAGGCGAATATGGACTTACTCTGGTAAAGCCAAATGACGGTTTGCTAACTCATTGTAATGCTGGGCAGCTAGCAACAGCCAAATATGGCACAGCTACAGCTCCTATGTATCTTGGACATGAAAGAGGATATAACTTTAAAATATTTGCAGATGAAACCAGACCACTTTTGCAAGGAGCAAGACTAACAGCTTATGAATTACATGAAGCTGGATTGGATGTAACCCTAATTTGTGATAATATGTCAGCAACTGTAATGAAGAATGGCTGGGTTGATGCAGTGTTTGTAGGTTGTGATCGTGTAGCAGCCAATGGTGATACAGCCAACAAGATAGGTACATCTGTAGTAGCAACAGTAGCTAAAAGATACAATATACCAGTATATATATGTGCCCCTACATCAACAATTGATTTAGATACAAAGACAGGTACAGATATTCACATTGAAGAAAGGCCTGCAAAAGAAGTGACTCATATGTGGTATGAAAAGCCTATGGCACCTGAAGGCGTGAAGGTTTTCAATCCTGCTTTTGATGTAACCGACAATGATTTAATAGCAGGAATCATTACAGAGTATGGTATTGCAAGACCTCCTTATAGTGAATCCTTAAAGGAAATATTTGCTATAAAGGAAGCGGCTAAAAATAAGAAATAATTAAAGTTTAAAAAAGCTTGAAAAGCTAGGATTTACCTATATTTTCAAGCTTTTAATTTATTTATATATTTTACTTACTTGCATTCATAATAAGTGACATCATTTTCTAAAAGAAAGTTTAACCATTCCTGATCTAAATTCTTATCAGTTATGACCCCATCAACTTCCTTAAAATCACATATATGAATAAAAGATGTTTTATCAAATTTAGAATAATCTGCTACAATAAAAGTTTTATTGCTTCGCCTTAGCATCTTTTGGCGGAGTTCGGACATTGCTTCATTTGAGTCAGTGATGCCATGTTCTCTGGACAATGTTCTACAGGACATAAAGGTAATATCTACAAAATAATTTTCTAAAGAAGAAAGAGCACCCCTACCAATGAAGGACATATTGTCAGAATTGTATAGCCCACCTATGGATATTAGGCGTATATTCTGTGACTCAGATAGAAGATTGATGATTTTAAGAGAATTGGTTAGAACAGTAATACGCATGTCCTGTATAGCTTTTGCTATGAATAATGCTGTTGTTGAGCAATCAAGAAAAATAGAGTCTCCATTATGGATGATCTCAGCACATTTTTTAGCAATTGCTTTTTTACTGTCTATATATACTGTTTCACGAAGAGATAGATTAACCTCATTTTGAACACCCTCTTGTATAAAGGCGCCTCCGTAGGTTCGAGTTAGAAAACCTTCGTCCTCCAAAGTCTTTAAATCCCTTCTTATAGTTTCCTCTGTTACGCAAAACTTTTGGGCCAGTTCAGAAACAATAACACTTTTCTTTTCTAATATAATATCTTTTATTTTGGATTTTCTCGTTACAGCTAGCATAAATGCCTCCGTTAATAATTTATGTCTATATTATGTCATAAAATCTAAAAATAGTAAATGCTAATATGTCCATAATCAACAAAAACAACATAAAACAAAATAAACACGGAAAACATTACATAAAATACAACAGAAATATTGACAGAACATTTAAAAAAATATATTATCTAAGTATATAGAGTTAATAAGAAAGATTATTAGAGAATAAATTTCCGAAGGTGGGGTTTATAATGAAAACAATAAAAAATTGCAATTATCCAACAGATCAAGAAGCAAAGGATCTGATTATAGAAGTTGGAAAGAGAATGTATGAAAAAGGATTTGTTGCAGCAAATGATGGGAATATCAGCTGTAAGGTGGCAGAAGATGAGATATGGGCTACGCCTACTGGTGTTTCTAAAGGCTATATGACTTCAGATATGCTAGTTAAACTGAATTTAAAAACTGGGGAGATTTTAGAGGGCAAGCTTAAACCATCATCAGAAATCAAGATGCATTTTAGAGTTTATGAAGAAAATTCTCAGGCTATGGCAGTTACTCATGCTCATCCACCAGTAGCAACATCTTTTGCTGTTGCAGGTATATGTCTAGACAAACCTATACTACCAGAAGCAGTTATACAATTAGGTAAAGTGCCAATAGCAGATTATGCAACTCCTGGAACACAAGAGGTACCAGACTCTATAGCGCCATTTTGTAAGGATTACAATGGAGTTCTTCTTGCAAATCATGGAGCATTGACTTGGGGAAAGAGCATCATGGAAGCATATTTTCGACTTGAGACAATGGAGTACTATGCTACAGTTTCAATGTATACTGGTGAAATTATTAAAAAGCAAAATCTTCTTTCCAAGGAGCAGATAGACGACTTACTTCATGGAAGGTAAGATATAGCAAGTACAAATATGTTTAAATATCAGAGGTAATTGCGTAGCAATTACTTCACACCATTGCAACGAGGTGGGTCATAAAGACACACCACCTATTGATGAATAAGGTACCCGACCGCTTGAAGAAGCGGGGGACATCATTACCTCGTTATAATTATTTAAGTCAAATTGTAAAGTGAGGAGTTTGTATGAAAGCTTTATATTATGATAAGAATCTTCAATATATGGAGGATTATCCAATGCCTACCCTTGGATCAGAGGAGAGCTTGGTAGAAGTCATCATTAGTTCCATATGTAACACTGACAAAGAGATTTTAAAGGGCTATCGACCTGACTTTAAAGGGATATTAGGCCATGAATTTGTTGGAAAAGTTGTGGAGTCCAATGATCCTAGCTTAGTGGGTAAACGTGTTGTTGGTGAAATCAATGAAAGCTGTGGTCAGTGTATCTACTGCAAAACTGGACGTCCAACTCATTGCATTAGCAGAAAGGTAATTGGAATTTCCGGGAAAGATGGATGCTTTGCACAATATTTGAATATAAGAACCGACATGCTTCATATAGTAGCAGATGAAATTCCATCAGAAGTTGCAATCTTTACTGAGCCTCTTGCAGCAGCCATAGAAATCATGGAGCAAGTACACATAAAGCCTTCAACCAAGGTTGCAATAATTGGGGATGGCCGTCTTGCATATATGATTGCTCAGGTGGTACATTTAACAGGAGCAGACTTGACTATAATCGGCAGACACGAGGAAAAGTTAGAATTATTTGCATCATTTGCAAATGTAACTACAAAGACAGATGAAAGCTATGAAGTGGTCATAGATGCATCTGGTTCGCCTTCTGGAATACTGACTGCTCAAAAAATAGTCCGTAAAAAGGGAACCATAGTTATTAAAACGACTTATGCAGGGAAGGTTGAAATAAATATGAGTGATTTTGTTGTAAATGAAATCACCATCAAGGGTAGTAGATGTGGTCCTTTTGAACCTGCATTACAGCTATTAAAACTTGGATTGATAAAGTTTCCATCCATCGATTTATATGAGCTGAAGGATTATGAAAAGGCCTTCGAATCCCGTGTATTCAAGGTGGGCTTTAAATTAATTTAGGAATCAATATGAAGAAATATTGCTTCAATAATATGCAAATAAGATTTTGAACAAGAAAAGGGGGAGTAAGTTATGAAAACTAAAAGAAGTATTATATCAAAGGTATTAATTGCAACAATGCTAGTAGCAGTGATCCTAAGTGGTTGTAGTCCTAAAGAAGCACCACCAACAACAGATCCAGCAACAGGTGAGGCTGGTCTAAAGATTGCTATAGTTACAAGTCCATCTGGGGTTGATGATGGTTCTTTCAATGAAGATAACTATAATGGAATCTTAAAGTTCATTGAATCAAACCCAACTGCAACTGTAAACGCTGTTAAAGAGCCTACTGGAGACCCAGCTGCAGCAGTTCAAGCAGTTTCAGACATAGTTGCAGATTATGATGTGATCATAACACCAGGATTTCAATTTGCTGATACTTCATCAATCGCAGTGGAAAATCCAAGCAAGAAGTTTGTTTTAATTGATTCATTCCCAACAGCTCAAGGGGATCAAGAAGCATTTGAAAATATGTATGCAATGACCTTTGCTGAAGAAGAAAGTGGATTCATGGCTGGAATGGCTGCAGCTTTAGAAACTAAGACAAACAAGGTAGCGGTTGTAAATGGTATAGCATTCCCATCCAATGTAAACTATCAATATGGATTTGAATCAGGTGTAAATTATGTAAATGCAATGTATGACAAGAATGTTGAAGTTGTAGAATTGCCATCTTATGCAGGTACAGATGTTACAGGTGCTAATGTTGCTGGTAACTATGCTGGCTCATTCGCTGACGAAGCAACAGGAAAAGTCTTAGGAAATGCATTAATTGCAGAAGGCTGCGATATCATATTTGTAGCTGCAGGTGGAACTGGTAATGGTGTATTTACTGCAGCAAAAGAAGCAACAACAGATGTAAAAGTAATTGGTTGTGACGTTGACCAATATGATGATGGTGTAAATGGCAATGAAAATATTATACTTACCTCAGTATTAAAGGTAATGAATATAAACGTAGAAAGAGCTTTAAATGCAGTAAAAGATGGTTCCTTTAAAGGTGAAAATGTTGTTTTAAGAGCAGATTCAGATTCAACTGGTTATGTAAGTGCAGAGGGGCGTCATCAATTATCAGCAGATTCCGTATCAAAAATGGATGAAGCTTATGGATTGTTAAAGGAAGGCACAATAGTTCCAGCTGCAAATTTTAATGGAATTGCTTCAGATTCATTCCCAGGCTTACCACAATAAGAAGCAAGAAAGTAATAGAATAAATTAAGCTTTATAGCTGCAATGAATTTATCACTTTCTACTGATAAAAGCAGTAGAAAGTGATAAATTTTTAATTTACATAAGAATTATACTAAGGAGAATGTTTATGTCTGAGTATATTGTTGAAATGAATCATATAACAAAGAGATTTCCAGGAATAATTGCAAATGATGACATTACCATTCAAATTAAGAAGGGCGAAATATATGCTCTCTTAGGAGAGAATGGTGCAGGTAAGTCAACCTTAATGAGTATGCTCTTTGGTATGTATGAACCAGATGAAGGCGAAATTTGGATTAGAGGTGAAAAGGTCAGTATTAAATCACCTAGCCATGCAACAAAATTAAATATTGGAATGGTTCATCAACATTTTAAATTGGTTGAGAACTACACCATAACAGAGAATATCATACTTGGTATTGAACCAGTAAAGAAATTTGCTGGATTGTTTTCATATGTAGACGTTAAAGAAGCAAGTGAAAATATAGCTCAACTATCTAAGAAGTATGGATTAGAAGTTGATCCATCAAAAAAAATAGAAGACATAAATGTATCTCTTCAACAACGTGTTGAAATCTTAAAGATGCTATATAGAGAAGCTGAAATTCTTATATTTGATGAACCCACTGCCTTACTTACACCTCAAGAAATAGAATTTTTATTAGATATAATAGAAGAGCTAAGAAAAGGTGGAAAAACCATTATCCTAATTACTCATAAACTAGAAGAAATTAAGAGAGTAGCAGATAGGTGTGCAATACTATATAAAGGCAAATTAGTGGATGTTTTACAAGTAAAGGATACCTCCACCAAAACTATGGCCAACTTAATGGTAGGGCGAGAAGTCTCTTTAGAAACAAAAAAGAAAACTGCCAATTTTGCAGATGTAGTTTTAGATATAGAAAACCTATGTGTAAAAAATAATGATAACATCGAAGTAGTAAAGGATGTTTCCTTTAAAATACATGGTGGTGAAGTGTTTGCAATCGCTGGGGTATCAGGGAATGGTCAGGTAGAAATAGCAGATGCCATTGCAGGACTAACAAAGGTATCTAGTGGAAGGATTTACTTAAATGGTGAGGATATCACTTACTATAACATTAGAAAAAGAACTATAGCTGGAATATCATATATTCCAGAAGACAGGCAAGCCTACGGGCTTATACTTGACTTTTCCTTAGCAGAAAATATAGCACTTAAAAATTATTATAAAAAACCTTTCTGCAATAATGGAATTTTGAACAAAAATTTTATTGATGATTATGGCGACAAACTAATTGAAAAATATGATATACGCAGTAGCCAAGGAATAAAAACTCAAGTACGTCAAATGAGTGGCGGAAATCAGCAAAAAGCTATTATTGGAAGAGAAATTGAACTTGGTTCTTCTTTGATGATATTTGTACAACCAACAAGAGGATTGGATATAGGCGCAATAGAAAATATACAAAATATGATTATAGAAGAAAGAGATAAGGGTAAAGCAATTCTTCTTGTTTCCTTAGAATTAGACGAAATCATGAATATTGCTGATACAATAGGAGTTATATATAACGGGAAAATACAAAAAATTGCAGCTGCTGAAACACTTACAACCAAAGAAGTAGGCGGATTTATGATGGGGGTAACATCATGATGGAGAAAAAAGAAAAACATAATAGAAAAGCAAATATTTTAAATAAAAGTATATTGAAGTTATTGGGAAATGAAAAGTGGCAACACCTTACTATTCCTGTATTTTTGATATTTTTAAGCTTAGTTGCAGCTTCTATCTTGATTTTAAGCCTTGGAAAGAACCCTCTAGGTGCATTTTACAATCTACTACAAGGAGCAGGGATATTTCCAAAACCATCCTATGCAGGATATAAAAGTATCTTAACTGATTTCCTTTCATTATTGAATGCTATGACTCCTATGCTATTTGCATCCTTAGCTGTTGCTGTAGCATTAAAAGGTGGGCTTTTTAACATTGGAGTATCTGGTCAAATGCTAATTGCTGGATATTTTGCTACTATAATAGTTGGTTATAGTGGACTAAATGCAATAATTGCAAAGCCATTGGTCTTGATGATTGGAATTATAGCAGGAGCTACCCTTGGAGGAATTATTGGCCTATTAAAATACAAGTTCAATATAAATGAAGTTGTATCTTCAATTATGTTTAACTATATAATTCAATATGTATTAAGCTTTTTTATACACTCTTATTATATAGATCCTGTATCCAGACAATCCAAATATATCAGTGATTCAGCAAGACTTACTTTAGTAAATGTTCAAATGTTTGGCCTTAAAATGGATTTATCAATTGGCTTTATTATAGCTATTATTCTTGCCATAGCTTTAAAGATATTTATGGATAAATCTCGCATTGGTTTTGAAATAAAAGCAGTAGGTTCCAATCCAAAAGGAGCAAAGTACGCTGGTATCAGTGTTGGTAGAACCATGATAGCAACCATGGTCCTATCAGGAGCTTTTTCTGGATTAGCAGGTGTTAGCTACTATCTTGGTTATTTTGCATCCATACAACCAAGAGTACTACCTAGTATAGGTTTTGATGCAATTGCAGTTGCTTTATTAGGAAATGCACATCCATATGGAATCATAGCCTCATCCTTTATTATTTCAATTATTGACAAGGGTAGCACCTATATGAGTTCAATTGCAGGAGTAAGACAGGAAATAGCATCAGTTATTATAGGCTTGATTTTATTATTTAGCGCATGTAGTGCATATATTCAACATAAGGTTAGAAGTAGCAAAGACAAGTTAGAATATAAGGCTGAAAAGGAGATGAAAGAGTAATGGATACAGTTATTATTGATGGATTATCCTTTGCCTTGCCTCTTTTTATAATGGCAATTGGTGGAATTTATAGTGAAAGAAGTGGAATTACCAACCTAGCAATAGAAGGTCTTCAAGGATTTGGTGCCTTTACGGGAGCCTTGTCAGTAGTTTTGATTTCTCACTTTTTCAATGTTCCAATACAAAATCTATTTTACCTAGCTCTGCTTATGGCAATGATAGGTGGAATGTTATACTCCTTGTTACATGCTTTATTATGTATTCGCTTCAAGGCTAATCAAGTCATTAGTGGTGTGGTTATCAATATTCTTGCTATGGCATTGACAGTTTTTTTGACAACTCAAATAAACAGTGTAGTATTTGGTGCAATGTCTGACAAGTTTCAAATAGGTACATCAAATCGATTTACCATTCCAAGCTTGTCTGAGTTACCAATCATAGGAGCAGTATTTAAAAATATTTATCCTTTTGAAATAGTTATATTGATTATTGCGATCTTTGCAGGATATGTTTTATATAAGACAAGATTTGGCTTGAGATTAAGAGCATGTGGAGACAATCCTCATTCAGTTGATGCTGCTGGTATTGAAGTATCTACTATTCAAATAAAGGCAGTTATGATATCAGGAGCCTTGTCTGGATTAGGTGGGATTTGCTTTGCTTATTCTATCTCAACAAACTTTTCGCCAGCTATATACATGGGATATGGATATTTGGCAATAGCAGCCTTGATATTTGGAAACTGGAATGTACTTCCAACCTTTGGAGCTTGTCTCTTATTTGGATTTGCAAGATCCGGAGGATATTATATTGGAAAGATTTTAAAGATGCCTAGTACATTTTCGGATTTAATCATGATTCTACCTTATGTACTAACCTTGCTACTGCTTATATTTTTCTCAAAATCCAATCGTGCACCAAGAGCCCTTGGAGAGATTTATGATAAAGGCAAGAGATAATCTAAGGCCCCAACCAATTTCATATGGTTGGGGTCTTTTTTAAAGAAGAATCTATACTAGTTCGTTTATTGTAGTTTTTTCATTATCATTTACAGGAATTACTATACATTCTCTTCCGTCAATTATTTGAGATTTGATTTCATGTACCTTGTCAGGCTTTACATGCAAGATAATATCATATTCCCCAGAATTAACCTGATCAAGCTTATCCTTTAAGAATTCTACTTGTTTTTCTAAAGCCTTTTCCTTTTTCCTTTGCTCATTTGCTTTAAGGATTTTTCCATCGATTAAACTCTCTACTAAAGGAAGTTGTTCCTTGAAATTATCTTCATAGTATTCTTCAATTTTAGTGGTATGCTCTTTTGGAATTCCACTATCAATAAGAATGTCTTGTAAGTCATTCTTTGTAAGGATTATCGGGTCACTATCTGTATCATCATTCATAGCCTTATGGTTTTCTATCATAGTATTTAAATTGTCTTGAACTTCCATGTAGAATTCCTCAGCCTCTTCTTCTTCAGCTATAATAGAGTCCTTTATAATGGATTGGAACTTTTCTTTTTGGATAGCAGAGGTCTCTTTATAAGGGCAACCTAAAGCATTTTCCATTAGTTCAGGGTGAATGTTCTTTGGATTCTTTGTAAAGTACATGATGGAGTTTACATCTGCACCACGATCTATAAATGCAGGGTATACAAATCCATTTGCTGGAGCTTCAACTACCCAATCCCTAAGTCGAGACTTTATCAGGTTTTCTTCTTCATAATATCTAAGGCCAGGTGATGAAAGTTCCACTGGGCAAATTGCACATAGGACATATTCGAAAACTTCTTCAGATTCGTCTATCTTTAAATTGTCCGTAGTTTTAGTTATGATATCATATACATCATGGAAAAGTAGGATCAAATAATTTCCAGTAAAATCATAATTATCAATGATGGACTTATATAAATCATCGATTAAATTATCATCCTTTAACTTGCTCTTTTTCAATTGAGTAAGAAATTCCTGCTTATTATCCAAACCCTTTTCATCATTTAGAAAATTAAGTTCTAATATATTGTTGCCAATAGTTCCAGATAAAACCTTCTTTGCAATTGATAAGTATTTGAAATAATCATCTTCATCTAAATTTAGAAAGGTTTCATTAAATTCTAGTAGTATAGACTTTTCATTATTAACAAAACAACCACACATTTTTGTGAATGTACATTGATCTTCTTTTAAACGATTCTTTAATTCGAGTATGTCTTTTCTTTTCATTTGCTACCTCACATTCTAGTAAAATAATAGTACCTTTATTAGTATAAAGGTTTTTTTGGGATTAATCAAAGAGTTTCCGATATAGAAATAAAATCATTAAAGCATTATTTGACATAAGATAAATTATCTATTAGAATATAAGTAATTTAATACATTGTTTATCTTAGGTGCCCAAAAGGGAGAATAGGGAAACCAGTGAAAGTCTGGTACGTACCCACCACTGTAAAGATTAGTCCATTACTATACCACTGGCATAAGCTGGGAAGGGGTAATTGGATGTTTTAAGTCTAAGTCAGGAGACCTGCCTAGGAATAGAAAGTCTTTCAGCAACTGAAAGCAACGGTGATGACGGTAAAATCCCGACCATAATATTTTATATTATGGTCGGGACTTT
>CAYZZR010000056.1:0-2529 GCA_964482775.1 uncultured Tissierella sp.
TTTTCTGCTACATCTTTTATAGTTATTGAATTTTTTTTAATCAATTATCTCACCCCTAAGTTTAGTCATCTCCATCAAAATTACAAGACATCTCAACCATGGTTGAGGCCTTATTTTGTTTGAACAATATCCCAAATTTCTGTTGCATATTCCTTTATGGTTCTGTCAGAGCTAAATTTGCCTGCATTGACAATATTCATCCAACATTTTTTAGCCCATCCAATTTTATCTTTATAGGCTTCATCTACTCTATTTTGTGCTTCTCTATAACTTTCAAAATCCTTTAATATAAAGTAATTATCTGCTCTATGCCAATGAGCTCCTTTTAGTAAGGAATCAAATAGCTCCGCATATACTCCAGTTCCCTTATCATCAAAGATGCCATTAACTAAAGTATCCACCGCTCTTCTAAGTCCCGGAACCGAATTATAAGGTTCATATGGATTGTAGCTTGATTCAATTTCTGCAATATCCTCTATTCTCAGTCCAAAGATAAAGTTGTTTTCCTCTCCAGATTCTTGAACTATCTCAATATTTGCACCATCAAAGGTTCCTAGTGTAGGAGCTCCGTTTAACATAAATTTCATATTGCCTGTACCTGAAGCTTCTTTACCTGCCGTGGATATTTGCTCAGATATATCAGCTGCTGGAAATATTCTTTCAGCATATGATACCCTATAGTTTTCAACAAAGACAACCTTTATTTTACCATCAATTTCCTGATCATTATTTATTAATTTTGCTATATCGTTAATAAACTTAATTACTGCCTTTGCTCTAAAATACCCTGGAGCAGCCTTTGCTCCAAAGATAAATGTTCTAGGACTTATCTCCAGATCAGGGTCCTCTTTAAGTCTAAAATACAAGTCTAAAATATGAAGAGCATTTAGTAACTGTCTCTTGTATTCATGCATCCTTTTAATTTGAACATCATAGATTGAATTTGGATCTATTTCTACATTATCATGCTCGAATATATATTTAGCAAGTTGTTCTTTCTTAAGCTGTTTTACAGCTAAAAAACTCTTTAGAACATTTTCATCATTAGCATATTTTTCAAGTTCTTTTAATTGTGAAAGATCCTTAACCCAATCCTTAGATCCAAGTAACTCAGTAATTAGAGATGATAACTCTGGATTTGACTGTAATAGCCATCTTCTTTGAGTAATTCCATTTGTCTTGTTATTGAATCTTTGAGGGAAAAGTTTATACCATTGATTCAATTCCCTATCTCTCAATAGATCAGAGTGTATCTTTGCTACACCATTGATTGATTTCGACCCATATATGGAAAGGTGTGCCATCTTGATAGAATCATGTTGAATTATTTCATATTGATAAGCATCTCCATTATAAATTCCTTTGGAAGCTAATTCCCCCATAAGTTGATTGTTAATTCCCACAATTATATCATATATATTTGGAAGTAAGGATTTATAAAGTCTAACAGGCCATTGCTCTAGGGCTTCTGCCAATAGGGTATGATTTGTATAACCAAAAGTATTTACTACTATATTCCAAGAATCTTCCCATCTTAGATGCTCTTCTTGTGTCAAAATCCTCATAAGCTCAGGGATTGCTACTGAAGGATGTGTATCATTTAATTGAATAGCATGAAGACTTGCAAAGTCATTAAAGTTATCATGAGTTTTTTTGTATTCTCTAACAATATCCTGTAGGGATGCAGATACAAAGAAATATTGTTGCTTAAGTCTTAGTAATTTCCCAGCATCGTTAGAATCATTTGGATATAGGACCTTTCCAATATTCTCAGCATCATTCTTCTCCTTTACTGCCTGGTCATAGTTCTGATTGTTAAAATCGCTAAAATTAAAGACTTCTATAGACTCTGCCTTCCATAGTCTCAAAGTATTTATTGTGTTTTCATCATAACCAATTATAGGAGTATCATATGGAACTGCATAAATATCGCCACTTGAAAAAGTTACTTTAACCCTTTCATCTTCCTTTCTAATTGACCAAGGATCTCCATACTGTAGCCAATTATCAGCTAGTTCTACTTGAAAACCATCTTTAAATTCCTGTTTAAATATGCCAAATGCATATCTAATACCATAACCAGTTAGTGGATAGTTTAGGGTTGCAGCTGAGTCCAAGAAACAAGCAGCCAATCTACCAAGTCCACCATTTCCCAAAGCTGCATCCTCTTCAGCTTCTTCTATTTCATTATAATCAATTCCAATTTCATTTAGCAATTGGACTATTTGGTCTTTGATTCTCATGTTTATCAGATTATTTGATAAGGCTCTTCCCATCAAATACTCTGACGAAAGATAATAGGCTCTCTTTTTATCCTTGAATTTAGCTTCTGACTTCCTCCACTCTGGCACTATTTCCTCCATTAGCGCCTTTGCTAAGGACATATGCTTCTCCTTAATATTGCATTGATCTAACCTTTTCCCAAAACTTGTAAGGGCATAACCTTCCATTCTTTTAACTAATATCTCTTTATGTTCCAAATTATTACCTCCCATACAAATCCGTCAAATCTGCTATCCTTTCTGATAA
>CAYZZR010000056.1:2629-11613 GCA_964482775.1 uncultured Tissierella sp.
AAATTTATTGTCACTGCTAGTATCAAATGCAAACTGAAGAACCTTCATATTGGGAAAATTCGTTTCCACTAATAGCCTTCCAAGTCCTTCTGTATAGACTCCCAAGTCCTCAGCAATAATGTCCAACTGCCCTAATTCCTCTTTAACCTTGTTAAAGAGCTTCATAGAAGGGCCCTTGGTCCACCTACCATTAACTGCAGTTTCTTCTCCATATTTTACTTCCCAATAAGCATCAAAACCTCTAAAGTGATCCATTCTTAAAGAATCATATAACTTAAAGCTATGTTTAATCCTTTGTATCCACCAATAGTAGCCTTCATTTTCTAAAGCATCCCAGTTATATACCGGATTCCCCCAAAGCTGCCCAGTTTCAGTAAATCCATCTGGAGGACAACCAGACACAGTTATAGGAGAAAGGTCTTCATTTAATTTAAAAATATGTGGATTTGCCCAAGTATCTGCACTATCCTCTGCAGTATATATGGGTAAATCACCAATAATTTTTATGTTATTTATATTTGCATATTCCTTTAGTCTCAACCATTGTTTCATAAAAAAATACTGAGTAAATACCCAAAAGTATATGCTCTCTTGATTTTCTTTTTCAAATTTAGTCACTTCTTGAGAGTTTATAAACTTAAAACCTTGGGGCCATTTTCTCCAAGATATATTGTTATTTGATTCTTTAATTGTCATATATAAAGAAAATTCTCTTAACCATATTTTATTCTCTCCATAAAATTGAGTTAATAGATCATATATCTTTTCTCTTGAATTTTTATATGCTCTTCTTAGCAGAGCCATTTTATTTATATAAAGCTTTCCATAATCAACATAATTAGTATCGGAGCCAAAATCATACTCACATAATTCAATATCACTTATGAAGCCTTCTTTTATCAATTCATCCAAATCAATAAAATATGGATTACCAGCATAAACAGAAAAGCTTTGATAGGGTGAATCTCCATATCCGGTCATACCTAAAGGCAATATTTGCCAGTATTTTTGCTTAGCTTTAACTAAGAAATCAACAAAGTTAAAGGCCTCAACACCAAAATCTCCAATGCCATATTTACTAGGTAAAGAAGATATATGCATCAGTATTCCACTTGCTCTATTAGACAATTTTCTCACCTCATTTTTTATGCAATCGTTTGTATTGTTAAACTTATGTTATATTATTTGTAGTGAAATGTAAAGACAAAGATATCTAAAAAAAGATAAGAAAAGGGACAGTTTTTTTGTTTGAAACAAAAAGAACCGTCCCTTTTGTTTGTACTTTTCTTTCTAACCTTCTAAGTAGGCCTTTCTTACATTTTCATCATTTAATAAATCTTTAGCATTTCCTTCTATTTCAATTTCACCAGTTCTAATTATATAAGCTCTATCTGCCACCTTTAATGCCATATTGGCATTTTGCTCAACAAGTAAAACAGTAGTACCGGTTTTATTTATATTCTTAATTATATCAAATATTTCACTTACTATAATAGGAGCAAGTCCCATAGATGGTTCATCTAAAAGTATGATCTTTGGATGAGACATCAATCCCCTTGCTATCGCAAGCATTTGTTGCTCTCCACCAGATAGGGTTCCAGCCATTTGTTCCTTTCTTTCCTTTAATATAGGAAATAAAGCAAAGGACTTTTCTATATCTTCTTTTATTTCTACCCTATCATTTCTTGTAAATGCACCCATTTCTAAGTTTTCTAATACACTCATCTTTGCAAATATTCTTCTTCCTTCTGGAACATGTGACATTCCCAGCTTTACACTATCAGGAGCAGTTAAGTTGTTGATGTTTTTACCATCTAGCAGTATTTCTCCACTTCGTGGTTTTAGCATTCCAGAAATTGCTTTTAGGGTGGTACTCTTGCCAGCACCATTGGCGCCTATTAGGGTAACTATTTCCCCATCATCTATCCTTAGGTTTATATTTTTTAGGGCATGGATGGCACCATAATATACGTTCAAATTCTTCAATTCTAACATTAGTTTGCCTCCTCCCCTAAATATGCCTTTATTACACTTTCATCTTTCTGAATGTCTTCTGGAACTCCACTAGCAATTAGATTGCCATAATTAAAAACAAATAGTCTTTCACATATATTCATTACTAAACTCATATCATGCTCTATTAAAATAATAGTAAGATCAAATGCTTCTCTTATCCACTTTATCAACTCTGTTAATTCATGGGTTTCCTTAGGATTCATACCTGCTGCAGGTTCATCCAATAACAATAACTTCGGATTGGCAGCTAAAGCTCTTGCAATTTCAAGTCTACGTTGATCTCCATAGGATAGGTTCCTTGAAAATGCGTCCTTTTTATCCAATAGATTAAACTTATCTAGAAGTTTTATAGCTTTTTCGTAAGTTTCTTCCTCTGTTTTATAATAGGAAGGAAGTCTAAAAAAGGATGAAGCAATAGAATCTTTTAAACCATTATGGAAGCCTATTAGAACATTTTCCAATACTGTCATGTTTTGAAAAAGCCTAATGTTCTGAAAGGTTCTTGCTATACCAAAACGGGTCATTTTATGTGGTTTAAAATCCTTTGAGTTTACATTGGCATTTAAATTATATTCGATCTCTCCTGTTGTTGGAGTATATATACCAGTTAAGAGATTGAAAAATGTAGTTTTTCCAGCTCCATTAGGGCCAATCAAACCAATGATCTCTCCCTTTTCAACATTCATTGAAACATCGGTTACTGCCTTTATTCCACCAAATGATTTGGATAGATTGCTAACCTTTAGTACTGACATTGCGCTTGACCCCCTTTTTAAAGAATTTAAATTCTGACTTGCCCATCAAACCTGTTGGTTTATAAACCATAATCAAGAATAAGATAACAGCATATATTACCATTCTAAGGTCTGGAATATTTTGAAGGAAGTTAGATATAATAGATAAGGCAATAGCTCCTACTATTGAACCCGGAATACTTCCCATACCTCCAAATACTACAATTACCAATATATCAATAGACTTCATAAAACCAAAGGAATCTGGCTTTATAAAATAAAAATAATTTGCATATAATGCACCTGCACAACCAGCAAAGAAGGCACCGATAGCAAAGGCTAATACTTTATAGTATGTAGTATTAACTCCCATTGCTTCTGCTGCTATTTCATTTTCTCTAATAGATATACAGGCTCTACCATGATAGGAATTTATAAAATTGTTAATCAATATAACTGTTCCTACTGTCATGATAAATATCCAAGTCCAGTTTGTATATTGGGGAATATCATTGAATCCAATTGCACCGCCAATATAATCTATGTTCAAAGCCAGAATTCTAACTATCTCACCGAAACCCAAGGTAGCTATAGCTAAATAATCTCCTTTTAATCTTAATGTAGGAATACCTATCATTATCCCTGCTATGGACGCCATAATTCCTGCTGCTATAATACCTACTATAAATGGCATTTGAAGTTTAGCTGTTACAACTGCAGATGTATATGCTCCTATTGCCATAAAGGCAGCATGTCCTAAAGTAAATTGACCTGTAAATCCTGTAATTAAGTTCAAGCTTACTGCTAATATAATATTGATACCGACCAATACAATATTTAGCTGCAGGTAAGAGTCAATTATTCCATTGTCTATTAGAACTTTTCCTATTATATAGGATGCAATCAATGCAATAAAAATAATTATGTTCTTCTTTCCAAATTGTTTCATCGAACTCCCCCTATACCTTTTCCTTAGTATTCTTGCCTAATAATCCAGTAGGCTTAACCAATAGAATGATTATCAATATTGCAAAGGCAACTGCATCCTTAAATACAGAACCACCAAATGCACTTACTATTGTCTCTATAATACCTAAGAAAAACCCACCAAAAACTGCTCCCGGTATCAATCCTATTCCACCTAATACTGCTGCAACAAAGGCTTTTAATCCTGGTCCTGAACCCATAAGTGGATTTATAGTATTGTAATAAATACCTACTAATACTCCAGCTGCCCCTGCTAATGCTGATCCCATAGCAAAAGTATAGGATATGATCTTGTTTACGTTTATTCCCATAAGTTCTGCTGCGTCTTTATCCAGGGCTACAGCTCTCATAGCCTTACCTATTTTAGTTTTTTGAACTACATATTGGAGTGTTATCATCAAAACCACCGTTATAACAAGTATATATATATTTTTTGAGTCAAGCATTACCGCTCCATCAAAGAATGTATATCTTTTGCTCTCCAATACATTTGGGAAGGTTCTAGTCTCTGGTCCAACAAAATACACCATTATATATTGTAGAAACAATGAGACACTTATTGCAGTTATTAATACTGCAATCTTTGAAGCACTTCTCATTGGTTTATATGCTATCTTTTCAATGATTACTCCCAAAATGCTACAGGCTACCATGGATATTATTAATGAAGGAATAAAACCCAAGCCTAGAAAGGTTGTTAAGGCATATCCCACAAAAGCACCCATCATATAGATATCTCCATGTGCAAAATTTATTAAATTTATTATTCCATAAACCATAGTGTAACCTAATGCAATTAGAGCATAAATGCTTCCAAGGGATACTCCATTTATTAATTGTTGTATTAGTTGCTCCATTTTTGTAACACCCTTTCTTTCAGAACAAAGTCTTTAAAGGGCTACCCCTTTAAAGACATCAGCATTGTTCACTTTTAATTCTTTATCTTTAAAAAACTAATCAAGTTTTTACTTAGGATCTAATTTTTTCAAGAACGTTGGTACGCCTTCTACCATTTCTATTATTGTAACTGACTTAACTGGATTATGGTTTTCATCTATTGATAATACACCAGTAACTCCTTCAAAACCATCAGTTGCTTCTAAAGCTAGCTTTAATTTTTCTGAATCAGCTTCTCCCGCTCTTTCAAAAGCATCTTTTAAGAAGTAAACCATGTCATATCCTAAAGCGTTAAACGCGTCTGGTGCTTTCCCATATTTCGCTTCATAAGCACTATTGAATGATACTACATTTTCTGCTGTGTCATTTGTTGAATAGTGACTTGAATAATATACATCATTTAAGTTTTCTGCTCCTGCTATTTCAGTAAGTTTTGGTGACTCATATCCATCTCCACCTAGTATAGGAACATTTAAACCTAGTTCTCTCGCCTGTCTAACTATCAAACCAACTTCTTCATAATATCCTGGAATAAATAATACTTCTGGGTTTTTAGCCTTGATATTAGTCAATACAGCTCTAAAATCATTGTCTCCAGCTGCATAGGCTTCTTCACTAAGAACAGCTCCACCTTGTGCTGCAATTGTTTCTCTAAATGCTTTTGAAAGTCCTGCTGCATAGTCGCTAGTAGAATCTGCTAATATAGCTGCGTTTTTAGCCCCCAAATCATTTATTGCGAACTCAGCCATCATAACACCTTGGAATGAATCACTGAAACATGTTTTAAATATATAATCTCTTACTTTACCATTTGCATCAACTGTTACATCATCTGCTGTTGCTGAACCAGATATCAAAGGAATCTTGTTTTGATTTGCTGCAGGTGATGCTGCTTTTGTATTTCCTGATGTTGCTGGTCCTAATAATGCTAATACTTTTTCTTGTGTAGCTAATTTTGTTGATAAGTTTGCTGCTTCTGTATCTTCAGATTTGTTGTCTACTGTTACAACTTCTACTTGCTTACCAAGTATTCCACCATTTGCATTGATTTCTTCAAATGCTAATTGCACTCCTTCGTTTAGTCCAACTCCATAAGTAGCAACTGCTCCTGTAAGCTCGTAGTTGACACCTACCTTTATAGTGTCTGCATTTGCTCCACCATTTCCTGCTGGTGATGAACATCCTGCCAATAAACTTAAGCTAAGAACTAATGATAATATAACTAATAAATTCTTTTTCATTTTTTACACTCCCCTAATATTATTATTTTTTGATATTAAAAAAGCCTCTACACGTATTTAATATACATGTAGAGGCAATAAATGCGATACCACTCTACTCTTAATTATTTCACAATAATTAACTCAATAGGTTCAGAAAATTTCTTAAACCTTATCCTTTTAACGTTGGATTTTCCGTTATGACCTACTTAGGTTCAGCCATACAACTTAGAAGTGAGAGATCCCTATTTAATCCAGACTGACTCTCAGCTATGTCAGCTCTCTGTACTAGATTCTTTAATAGTTCACGCTTCATCATTGTTTTTATTTTTATTATTAATTTTATTAACCTTGCAAGAGTTATATAATATTTATCTAATATAGCACGATTAAAAACTAATGTCAATACTATTTTTGAAATATTTTTAGACAAATATTTCAAATAGTAAACAATTCAAAGAATTGTAATTAGGAGATGAATTTAATATTTTTTAGTTAAATTGCATATTTCTTAATATGGATTATCCTATTATCTCAAATAATCTCACCTAGCAAACATTTTCCTATTCTCACAATTGAATTGTTATCTTCGATATCTTTCAATTGTCCAAATATTTTGTCACCGTGGCATAAAAAAACTACAGATTTTTATCTGTAGTTTTATATGTTTGTAGCTTTATATTCTAGGGTGTTGAGCTAAATAATCCTTAGCTGTTTGTATACATCTACGAGCATGCTCTGCGTTTCCAAATTCCTTTACTCTCTCAAGATGTGGTAACTCAATAGATATTACAGCACTCTCAGGTAATCTATTTATTATTGAAGCTATGTCGATACCACCTTCACCTGCATACCATCTTTCATCACGCCCAGTGTGGATTAGGCCTTCTTTAGTAGTTGGAATTTCTGCTGGTCCATCACATAAATGAGCAAAGTGGAACCATTCTCTAGGTATAGCATCCAATTCCTCAAGTGCTACTTTTGAGCGATTAAAATGTAATGTATCAATCATAATCCCAGCATTGTCTTTGTTTACTGTCTTAAGTACATCAACTGCTCCTTTAAGGTCATTAACGTTTGCCCAAGTTACAAACTCTAAATCAACATTTAATCCATATTTCTTTGCAAGATCGCAAAGCTCTGCAAACTGTTCTAGATAAAAATCACGATTTGGAGTCCAGATACTACTCAATACGCTTTTAGCACCTAATTCAGCAGCAACTTCAAAAGCTGGTTCATATTGCTTTACATTACGACCATCTTCTATTTTTGCTAATTCAATATCATGTACCTTGATACCGGTTTCACTTAATGCTGTTTTTGTTTGTTTTAGCATTTCTTTATTGTTTGCTAAATCATAATTTGGTTCGCCAACTAATCCCATATATATTGGTCTAATACTAACATAATCATATCCCGCCATAGCAGCGATATATGTCATTTCAGGTGGTGGACAACCAAGCACTGTTAAATGCGCCAAAGAAAATTCTCTTTTCATATTACATCCTCCTTAGATCACAGTTCCACAATACGGAACTTATTTTCGTTTTATTCCATGTTCTAATTGTATATAAGAGTTTAATAATTGTCAATAGAAAAAGAAGTAAAAGAATTAAAAAAAGAACTACTTCAAAAGTAGTTCCTCTAATTTCGTCCTATTTTTAATTAATATAATCTTATTGCCTCGAAAATCTATAATCCCCAATTCTTTAAATGTATTTAATTTCCTAGTCATAGTTTCCCTAGATATACCTGCATAGCTACCCATTTCTTCCCTATTAATCGATAATTCTAAAAGAATTCCCTCATCAGTTTCACTACCAAAGTCATCTATTAAGTTCAGTAATAGACCTGCAACTTTTTCATCTGCACTATTTGTTGTTAGTCTGTCTATGAGGCTTTCTGCCCATCTAATTCTTTCATATGCTTTCTCTAATATCTTCAAGGTGATTTGGGGATTCTTGACTGCTATCTCCTCAAATTTTGCCTTTGTTAAGGTAGAGATTGTTGTATCCTCAAGAGCTTTTGCATTATATCTATATTCATCTTCCTTAAGAAGATTAAAGGCTCCTACAAAATCTCCCTCCGAATATATATATAACATCTGCTCCCTACCATCATGAAGATAATTAAATATCTTCATCTTTCCAGTACAGACTATATAAAGTCTATCAGCCTTATCTCCAGTTTTAAATATTAACTCACCTTTTTTATAATCTCTAAAACTAATGCCCTCTGATACTTTCTCCAGCTCATCTTGGCTTAAAGTGGACAATAAGGGTATATTGTTTATACAGGAACTTCCTTTACAATCATAACAAACACTACATTTTGATATTTTTACCACCTCATTACTATACGATTTCTAAATCAATTCTCTCTTTATTCTTCTCTTTAGTCAATAGGTCTTGTAAAATAGCTTGATATTTCAAAGCCTCATTGGAATCCATTTCAGGTACACCCTCTAATTTATAATCTCTTCCTAGATTCTCATATTTCTCTAGACCCATTTTATGATATGGCAGTATTTCTATTCTGTCAATTTTATCTGCTAGATGAGCTACATTGTCAAATAATTTATACATACTCTCCACATTGTCAGTGATTGTTGGAACCATAACATGTCTGATCCATACTTTTCCACTAAAGTCTTCTAAATATGAAAGAAATTTATAAAATCCATTCATAGGTTTACCTGTTAATTGTTTATACCCAATATTATCAAAATGTTTTATATCTAAAATAATTGTATCTACATATCTTAAAATTTCCTTATAATACTTCTCATGACCATAACCACTTGTATCAATGGCTATATTAAAACTTTCTTTTTTTAAAAGCTTGATTGTTTCTAATAAAAATTCTCCTTGTAATAGAGGTTCCCCTCCAGAGAAGGTGATCCCTCCACCATTTCTTTTATAGTAGGATTTGTATTTTTTAGCTATAGCTACTACCTCTTCAGATGATATGCTTCTATTTGAAAACATACTTTGACTATCTGGATTATGACAGTAGGCACATCTTAAAGGACATCCCTGTAAAAAGAATACGGTTCTTATTCCAGGTCCATCTACTAAACCCATAGTTTCTATTGAATGAAGTCTTCCCAACATATTTATCACCTTTCTCT
>CAYZZR010000057.1:0-11588 GCA_964482775.1 uncultured Tissierella sp.
ATCTATGTAATCCAGAAATTACTCCTGATGTTACAGATCTTTGAAAGTCCAAACCTAGAGGATTACCAATGGCAATAGCAGGTTCTCCAACCTCTAACAAATCGGAATTTCCAAGCTCAGCAGAATCAAGGTTTGTTGCATTTACCTTTACTACAGCTAAGTCTAAGACCTGATCGAACCAAAGAACTTGGCCTTCCAAGCTATGACCATTTTCAAATAGTACATTTATCTCCTCTGCTTGACCGTTTCCTATTACATGAGAGTTGGTCAATATATATCCATTGCTGTTTACTACAACACCTGAACCTACGCCTTCTACTGGCCTAGTCCAAAAAAACTCCCTCTCCATTTGAACCGACGTTATCCCAACCACTGAGCTAACTGCTTTTTTAGCAACTGCTGCAGTTATGGATATATCATCCTGAGGATCGATAGTTATAGGAGTCAAAGTAGAAGGACTCTCTCTTATAAAGACCTCTGGTGTAGGAATCAATTTCCCATATAGATAATTTGGCGCAATATATACAGAAACAATCCCTCCTAATATACCAGCTATAATGGCTACTAGAAAATACGAAAATATTCCTCTTTTCCTTGGCGGTCTATTATATCCTTGAAACTTGTAATTATCCATTAAACCCCTCCTAAAGTTTATAAATGCATGTAGCTTTATCTCTAAATGATAAGTTGAGTTTTATGTCATTGTCAACGTCAAGTCCTTGGCTCAATATACTTTCTCTTACAGTTTTATAGGCTAGCTCTGGTAAATTGTTGTCCTGGCTTAAATGTGCCAATAGGACAACCTCTCCATTTCCACATAAGACATCTGCTAAGATTTGTCCTGCATCATCATTGGATAGATGCCCATGAGTGCTCATGATTCTTTTCTTAAGAACCCAAGGATAACTTCCCTCCTTTAGCATTGCAATATCATGATTAGATTCCATATAGTATAAATTTGAATCTTTAATCTCATTTCTTATACTGTCATTTATCCAACCTGTATCAGTAATTATACTGAGTTTTCTTTGACCATTATATATAATATACCCAACAGGTTCTAAAGCATCATGAAAAACATTTATAGGATGAATTCCTATATCCTTAATTTCAAAGTTAGAATTAGTTTGAAAGACCTTCGTATTTATGTCTTTAACCGTTTTTATCATGGGACTCATACCGATCCAAGTATTGTTATTTGCATATATGGGTATGTTATATCTTCTGGATAAAATCCCTACACCTAATACATGGTCTATATGCTCATGTGTTACCAATATTCCATCTATCGTAGACGGGTCCACATCTATAGAAGCCAATAGGGTTTCAATTTTTTTGCCACTAAAGCCTGCATCTATTAATATCTTTGAGTTCTCCGTTTCAATATATTGGCAGTTACCATCACTGCCGCTTGATAGAGAACAAAATTTTATTGCCATTCAACGAACCTCCAATTTGTTCCATAAATATAGTATAATCCATATTGCATAAAAAAAGAAGGAGTTTCCTCCCTCTAATAATTATCATAGTTATTTATAAATACTTTGTATCCATCTTCAAACTGAATCCTCCAAGCTAAATCTGTAGAGCCTTGCTTTGCTTGACTAGGGTTTTCAACATATTCTTGCTTCTCTGGATCAAAATAATAGCATATAGATATGTCCTTAATGACCTTTCCATATACCTCCTCCATACTAATTAGTGCTAGTAGGGACTGAGGGGCGGAGCTTATTCTAAGTTTTGTTGCTCCTGCTTCATTCATATTTAACCAGGTTCTGTCTAGTTTTTTTACTCCTGTATTATCTATTTGAAAATTAGTAAATGTGCTCTCCATGTATATACCATCAAACACCTTTGTAAACTCTAGATAGTATACTCCATCTATCTCCTTAATAAATGAGAGCTTCATATCAGATATATTGAACTTCTTATCTTCTAGAAAACTTGTTGCAATATTTATTGCATCTTCTTGAGATTTTATATCATATAAAATCTCACTAGTCCTTGATTCATAAATTATCAACTTTTCATTTATTAAGGTTAATAGTTCTTCTTCATAAGAGATCTCTAATAGTTCTTCCCCTTTATGTTCAACTTTTCCTTGACCCTTAAAAAAGCTATTGTTTAGTGTTGTGTTATCTAAAATTTCATATTCTACAGTCAATCCATATATGTCTGGCAGATCCCTTGGAATCTCAGTATTAATTTTTATATCCTTATTCTCTAATAGTTGCATGGATTCCTCAATAAAGCTTTCAGCTAAAGTAGCATCCTTGTAATCATCATTTATATATAAAACATATAGCAGAAGGCTATTTGTAATTATAAGTGCAGCTATTAAAATACTTTTTGCCTTGGACCAATCCATATTATCACCATTATCTTTCAAATACTAAATTTCCAGTATAAGCATTGAATGCATAAATCCTGTTATTTAACCTGAGAGTCCAAACTAATATCAACAATTCACTTGTGTCCTTTAAATTTGGGTCATAGTAGGATAGAGAAATATCGCTTACGTCACCTAAGACCATCTGCACAACTACCTCTCCTAATTCCTCCTTGGTCTTTTTTGTATATTCTAGATATTTTCTTTCAAGAAAATCATAGTTTTTATCCAATACATCATAGGAGGAAAGTAAACTTTTTCTATTCAAATCCGTATTTAGTCCAATATCCATTTCACTTCTTGCTAGAAACTTGTAGCTTCTAATATGGTTGTTAAAAACTTCAAATTCCATATAATCCCCAAGCTCTCGATTTCCCAAGGTCAAAGGAATTCCCCTTATTCTATACTTAAAGGTCACCCTATAGCCTAGATTATTGTCAAATTCGATTTCCTCTATACTACTTAGGTACATTCTATTTTGTGAAGAAATCTTTTCAGTTATAAAATCCGCTAAAGTAGATAAACTCCTATAAAGGTTTCGTTCAGCTACTCTTTCTTCTAAAGCATGGAAATATTCCAAGGTTCCATTTACATTTAGCTTCAATACTCGGTCGTTAAATATATAAATAGTTGAACCATTGCCTTCTACAATATCTCTGATATAATCGATGCTAGTTGAGAAAAATTCTTCTGCAACATCATCTTTTTCATCTTTCTCAAGGCTTGTTATATCATTACTAACATAAATTGTAGGAAAATCTCCTTCCATTTTATATGGTATATATATATCGTTATTTATACCATAAACTTCTCTCATAGAGTAATAATAGTCATAGTCCTTTGCTTCTTCAATCTCCTTAAATTCCTTATTGATCAGACTGATATCTACTTGTGCATCATATACAAGAATATATTTTTCTTCATCACTAAAAACAAAAAAAGGATTACCACTACCTAAATAAATATAAATACTATTTACATTAGGTATTGTATCCGTTATAGAGTTAGGATTCTTTACGTTCCAGGTCTTTGCTAAAATATATGTGCTAATCTCCTCAGGAAAATAAAAGACTATAGATCTTTCCTCTTGAAACTTTAAATACTTATCCTTTGAGATTTCTTCAATTGTCAATTCGTCTGAACCTAAGACTTGAGCCAATATATGTCTAGAATTGTCCCAAATAGTATAGCTAGAATCATCATGTAATAATGTATGATTCATATTCCCAAAATTCAAGAAAAATTTATTTGGTACAATCATATCTGCCAATGAATAAGATGAAGTAATTTCTCTATCTATTGTAATTGCATCTACCATATTTTTTGGAAGCTCTATCCAAAGCTTTTGAGTCAAAAATATACTCATAGCAGTAAGGAAAAATAGGAGAATTGTCTTAAATCGCTCTTTCATAATATCCTCTCCTATTTTTAAATTACTTTAAAAGGGGCAAAATTGTTGTTATTTTTGTCTCTCTAGTAGTTTTAGTCCTATTATATACATAAACTATTTTTTCTACAGGTTCAACACCCTCTACTTGAAAATCAATAACGATTTTATTAACTCCTTTTAATAAATCTAATTGTTTTTGAAATAAGCCCATGTTACCTGAAACAGTAGTTTCTGACAACAATAAAATATAATCCTTTTCAGTTGGAAGTTTGTCTAGAGTAAAATTTCCCTCTTTAGAAAGATCCGTAGTTCCATATACATCTATTTTCACTTCTGTTCCAGAAGGTGCCTTGCCATTTATAAGAATAACCTTATCATTAGTTGAATAAGAGGATTTTTCTGGATTTAAAATTTCATATTTTGTAGTGTCAACAAGGTTGGTTGCAAATCCCATTGAACTAAAGCTAACAACACTTAGTACAATTAAGAGACATGCTAGTATTCTTTTCCACATAATTTCACCTTCCTTCCATTGTATCTTGACTCATTATATAATACTATTGTTACAGGAGTATTACAGCCTAATTAAAATAATATTACACTATAGGTAGTACCATAGTTATCTCAGTGCCTTCTCCAAAATCACTTTCTAGATAAATGTTGCCCTTATGAGCCTCAACAATTTCTTTGGCAATGGACAAGCCTAGCCCTGTTCCGCCCATTTCTCTACTTCTACCTTTTTCAACTCTATAAAATCGTTCAAATATTCGTAACTGATCTTCCTTTGGTATACCAATTCCGTTATCTCTTACTTTAATAGTAATATTCTTATTATCATTATATGCGCTTATATATATTTTTCCCATTGAGTCAGTATATTTAATTGCGTTAGAAATTATATTTAGTATAACCTGCTCTATGCCATCCTTATCAGCTACAATATATGGAAGTTCTTCTGCCATATCTATAATGACCTCTTGATTTTTATCCTTAATCAATAGATCCAACTTTTGAATGATTTCTCTAATCATTTCATCAATTGATATTTCACTTTTCTTCCAATTAGTCTTCTTATAATCTATATTTGACAACTGCAATAAATCCTTAACTAATCTTGCCATCCTATCTGATTCACTATCAATGACAGATAGAAATCTCTGAGTTGTTTCCTTTTCTACATCATTATCCATTAGAGTTTCAGTATAGCTCTTTATGGTTGTTATTGGTGTCTTTAGCTCATGAGAAACATTGGCTACAAATTCTTTTCTCATATTGTCTAGCTTGTGCTCTTGAGTAATATCTTGAAATACTATGATAAGACCACCTGTTGCATCTCGTTCATTGTTAAAGGGAGCATATTTTACCTTGAATACTTCAGAATTAATAGCTAAAGTTTCACTTCCCTCTAAAGATTCTATATTTGAATAATCAATTTTATCTAAATTTATTCTATTTAAATCAAACTTAGTATCACTATCCAAGTCCTTTTCTTTAAGTCCTAATATACCCATAGCAATTGGATTTGCATGTATTATATTGCAGTTGGTATCTACAGCAATAAGGCCCTCAGCCATATAATTGAATATAGTATCTAGCTTGCTTCTCTCCAAATCCATATCCTGTATTGTATCCTTTAACTTTAGGGTTAGGTAATTGAACATACTGGCCAATTGACCTATCTCATCATCTGATTTTACCTCAACAAACTGATCAAAATCCCCCATTGCCATTTCTTCTGCCTTTTTTGTAACATCTCTAATAGGCCCAGTAATACTGCTTGCTATCAAAAATCCTAGTACAACTGTAATAATCAAAGCCAACAAGGTTGCATTTGTAAGTATTACCTTAGAATCATTAACAGTTTTATAAACATCCTCTAAATTAGATTTCATATATATAAGACCTTTGACTTTTCCTAAACTGGAGTGGACTGGATAAGCCAGATGCTTGTGGATAATCTCCTCGTTAGCATTTGTCTCAACTATTATAGACTCTTCTCTTTCACCTTCAAATGCCTTTATTATTATGGTTGGATCAAGGGAAATATTAGGATTAAATGCATTTTGACCAACCACATTGTCATACTTTTTTAGGGTTGTAGCTATGACTGTAGGAGTTTCTTTGTCAAAAATAACGTATAAGGTATCACTACCTCCAGAGCTCCATTCCCTTAGGGTATCTTGAATTTCCAATCTATTGCTTACCCAGTCATCAGAAGCTATTACACTGGAGGTACCTATTATTGTTTCTATACGTTGCACCATATTGTTGGTGACTGATTCAATTTGTTGATCCTCCAGACTACCTATTATAAATATCCCAACGATTACCATTGCTATAAATACCAATAGGAAGTAAACTGTGATAAACTTCCACTTAATACTAGAAAACATTACTAAGCCCTCCCGAAGTAGTACCCTACTCCTCTTTTGGTCATTATATATTTAAATTCTCCGTTGTTATCCTCAATTTTTTCTCTTAGCCTTCTAACTGTAACGTCTACAGTTCTTATATCGCCATAGTATTCATATCCCCATACTTCTTCAAGCAACTGTTCTCTTGAGAAAACTTGCTCTGAATTTGAAGCCAAATACTTCAAGAGCTCAAATTCTCTTAAGGTAAGCTCTATCATCTTGCCATCCTTCTTAACCTCATATTTGCCTAAGTCAATTTCTAATCCATTTAAAGATATTAAATCCCCAGTATTCCCGTTACTAGTATTGCTATAATCAACTCTTCTAAGATTGGCCTTAACTCTGGCCATTAGCTCTCTCATACTAAAAGGCTTAACCACATAATCATCTGCCCCTAGTTCAAGCCCCAGTACCTTATCAACTTCCTCTTCTTTAGCTGTTAGCATAATAACTGGTATTTGATACTTTGCACGTATTTCCTTAAGTACTTGAAATCCATCCTTCTTAGGCATCATTATATCTAATAGAACTAAATCTGGCATAAGCTCAAATACTTTCTTAATGCCTTCCTCACCATCATTGGCAGTATAAACAGTATATCCTTCCTTCTCTAGATTAAACTTTATTATGTCCGCAATAGCTTTTTCATCATCAACGATTAATATATTATTGCTCATTTTTATCTCTCCATTTTCAATTATTCTACAATCGTATATATATTAAATTATCTAATAATAGAGTCATAAAGTCAAATGAATTAACTTTCTAAAGTAACTAGCATTTCCTAAAAACTCATTATTTGAGTTTTTTACTTGCATTATTATTTTTAATTGTATATAATTGATTTATCAAAAGGGAGTAGCTATAAAATGTTAGTCGTCAATACGGGAAAACCCGGCTAACTGCCTATCTTAGGAAGCAAGACTTTTGTTCATGCCTAGCATGAGCAAAGGTCTTTTTTTGTATTATGACTAACAAAATTTGGTTAAGCCCCAAGTAAAAAGGTATAATAATATTATCGTTATTAATCTAAGAAAGAAGGGATTATCTAATGGAATGGTATCAAAAAAAACAGGAAGAGTTGTTTTCCGAGTTGAATACCAGCATTGAAACTGGTCTAAGTAGCAGTGAGGTTGAAAAGAGATTAACAGAATATGGACACAATGAATTAAAGGAAGAAGAAAAAAAGAGCTTTATGTCTAAGGTTATAGCTCAGTTTTCAGATTTTCTTATCTTAATTCTAATAGCTGCAGCTGCAATCTCCATAGCTGTGGGAGAAGTAAAGGATGCAATTGTAATCTTGTCTATAGTAGTGGTTAATGCTTTTCTTGGTATTTATCAAGAAGGTAAAGCTGAAAAATCATTAGAAGCTTTAAAGAAAATGGCATCACCAAATGCAAAAGTTATTAGAAATGGACATACTGAAATTGTTCCTTCAAACACTTTAGTTCCAGGAGACATAGTAATAATTGAAACTGGAGATATTATTCCAGCTGACTTAAGACTTATTGAAAGCTCTAACCTGAAAATTGAAGAAGCTTCATTGACTGGTGAATCAGTTCCAGTTGAAAAGGATAGTAGGGTGTCTTTCAGTGAAGAGGTTTCACTAGGTGATAGAGCTAACATGGCATATATGAGTACTATAGTAAACTATGGTAGAGGTAAGGCTGTAGTAACTGGTACAGGTCATAATACTGAAATAGGTAAGATCGCTACAATTATTCAAACATATGAAGATGAATTGACACCTTTACAAAAGAAGTTAAACCAACTTGGTAAGCTATTAGGAACTTTAACTATAGTGGTTTGTGTACTAGTATTTGCTATAGGTATGCTTCAAGGTAGAGGTATGTTGGAAATGTTCATGACTGCAATCAGTTTGGCAGTGGCTGCAATTCCAGAGGGTCTACCAGCTATAGTTACTATAGTTCTTTCAATTGGTATGAATAAGATGGTTGAAAGAAATGCTATCGTTAAAAAACTTTTAGCGGTTGAAACTCTTGGTAGTACATCCGTTATATGTTCAGATAAAACTGGTACATTAACACAAAATGAAATGACTGTAACAAAGGTTTATACTGATGATAAAATTATAGATGTTACTGGCGGTGGATATGATCCAGTTGGTGAATTTATAGTTGATGGAGAAAAGATTGATTCCAAATCCTTAGGAAACTTTGAAACCTTACTATCTGCAGCAATATTGGTTAATGATGCTCAAATTGAAAAAACTAATGAAGGATATAGAGTATTAGGTGATCCTACTGAAGGAGCTTTAGTTTCATTGGCTGGAAAAGCTAGCATTACTAGAGATGAAATCAATGCTGAGTATCCAAGAATCGAGGAACTTCCATTTGATTCTGATAGAAAAATGATGTCCACCTTCCATAAAAATTATATACCTAATAAAATAATATCATTTACCAAGGGTGCACCAGACATAATAATCAATAGATGTACACATATAAGCTTAAATAATAGCGTAGTTCCATTTACTGAGGATTTAAAGAAAAAAGCCTTAGAAGCAAATAGTTCCTTCGCAAAAAGTGCCTTGAGAGTATTGGCCTTTGCATACAATGAGTATGATTCACTACCAGAGGATATAAGTTCAGATAAGAACGAAATTAACATGACCTTTATAGGTTTAAGTGGTATGATTGACCCTCCTAGACCAGAGGCTAAAAAGGCTATTGAACTTTGTAAGCATGCAGGAATCAATACTGTAATGATTACTGGTGACTATAAGGAAACTGCTTTCGCAATCGCAAAGGATTTAGGAATGGCAGAAACTGAAGATCAAGCAATGATGGGTGCAGAATTAAACAAACTTTCAGATGAAGAACTAAGAGAAGTAGTTAAGCATACAAAAGTTTATGCACGTGTATCTCCAGAGCATAAGGTAAGAATTGTATCTGCCCTAAAGGACAATGGAGATATTACAGCCATGACAGGTGATGGAGTAAATGATGCTCTTGCACTGAAGAAGGCAGATATAGGTGTATCAATGGGTATAACTGGTACAGACGTTGCCAAGAACACAGCAGAAATGATCTTAACTGATGATAACTTTGCTAGTATAGTTTCAGCAGTTGAAGAAGGAAGAATTATATTTAGTAATATAAAGAAGTTTGTATTCTTCCTATTATCTTGTAATATAGGTGAGGTACTTCTAGTATTTGTAAGTATCTTGTTAAACTGGGAAGTTCCATTACTACCAATACAATTGCTTTGGTTGAACCTTGTAACTGATAGTTTCCCTGCATTGGCATTAGGTGTTGAAAAAGGTGAACCAGATATAATGGATCAAAAACCTCGTGACCCTAATGAGCCTATAATTGATAGAAACATGATGACTAGTATTATATTCCAATCAATAGCAGTAGCTGCAGGTTCATTACTAGCTTACTATTGGGGAATGCAAAGATATCCAGATAGCTTGACCCATGCTAGAACAATAACATTTGCAACATTGATAACAGCAGAATTATTGAGAGCTCATTCAAGTAGATCACAAAAATTCTCCTTGAGAAAAATTGGATTCTTCACTAATAAAACAATGTTGTTAGCAACTGGATTTGCTTTCTTGTTATTAGTAGTTGTACTATATGTACCATTTATGCAAGACATATTCTATACCTTCCCATTGGGAATTCTTGATTGGGAAATAGTATTAAGCTTTGCATTTATTCCACTACTAGTTGGAGAAGTTGTTAAATTAATCAAGAAACACTAAACTTTAGCCCGAATTTATTCGGGCTATTTCTTTTTATTAGCACATATTAAAATTTCCATGCATAGAATAGAACAAGGAAGGTGGTAATAGTGAGAAGAATGAGTAGTAATAAACTTTGTCCTATTCTAAATGCAAAAATAATGGCTCAGTCCACAGAGGATGTGCCTGTAATTATTCAATTTAGAGAAAATAATCAAAATCTCTTAAAAGATATTTCAAATTTATCAAGCAAAGTAAAAAACGATTTACCTTTAATTAGTGGCCTTGCTGGAAATATGTCTACTGACATAATATACAGACTTTCCACCACTCCTGAAGTAGAGTATATTAGCTTTGATTCCAATGTGTATTCACTTCTAGATATTGCAACATCGACCATGGAAGCTCAATTCCCACATGATAAAGGCATGGAAGGAGAAGGTATCACTGTAGCTGTTATAGATACTGGAGTAGCTCCCCATTATGACTTGGTAAAACCTTCAAATAGAATTGTCGCATTTAAAGATTTCGTCAATGATAATTCTACTCCTTATGATGATAATGGTCATGGAACTCATGTAGCTGGAATTATAGCTGGTAATGGTTATTCTTCTAAAGGAAAATATGTAGGTGTGGCACCTAAATCAAATATTCTAGGAATTAAGGCCTTGGATGAAAATGGTGGTGGTTCTACATCAGACATCATTTCAGCTCTGTCATATGTAATAGATAATAAAGAGAAATTTAATATAAAGATTATAAATCTTTCATTGGGTACACCAGTAAACAATAATCCTGAAAAGGATCCTTTGCTAAAGGCAGTGGAAAAGTGTGTTGAAGCAGGTATAGTAGTGGTATCTGCAGCTGGTAATAGTGGTCCAATGGAGAAAACCATACTCTCTCCAGGTATAAGTAGCAAGGTAATCACCGTAGGTGCTGTTGACGATAAGAGGACTATAGATATAAGCGATGATTCTATAGCAGAATTTTCAAGTAGAGGCCCTACCCCTCAAGGATTATTGAAGCCTGATTTAGTAGCTCCTGGTGTCAATATAAGATCTCTATCTAATAGTAAATTAGATAGCTATACCTCTCTAAGTGGAACATCTATGGCTACGCCTCTAGTAAGTGGAAGTTTGGCTTTATTGTATAATCGACATGGTGATTTATCTCCAGATGAATGTAAAAAAAAGTTAACACAAGCTTGTGTTCCTCTAAATGAGTCTATGCAAAGTCAAGGATCTGGAATGTTAAATCTTAGAAATTTATTTTCAGTTGGAACTAATAATGATATGAAGCCTGAAATTGGCCCACTTGGTTCTTCAGATACACTAGAAACAATCATTATGTTTTTAGTAATTATATTTTTATTGGATTCAAGGATTTAAAAAAGGGCAAAACTGCCCTTTTTTTATGTTTCTCTATATATCTGACTACATTGACAATAACCCTTAACAAAGGTAATATTAGACACATATATAGATTACTTATAAACACTTAAAGAACGGAGAAGAATTACAATGGATAATGAAAATAAACAACACAAGAGACGTGTAAGATACAAAGGGACTCACCCTAAAAAATACCATGAAAAATACAAGGAACTACAACCAGACTTATATTCTGAAACTGTGGAAAAAGTCATTCAAAAAGGCAGTACACCTGCAGGTATGCATCGCTCAA
>CAYZZR010000058.1:0-11539 GCA_964482775.1 uncultured Tissierella sp.
TAAATATACATATAAGACCCAACTAATATGTTACTTACAAAAACTATTTTAATATTACTTAATACAATGCCCTACTAATTAATAAAACGATTAAACCTGCTAATCCCATAAATATTGTAAAGTCGAATCTATAACTCTTTAAATCAAATTTTTGCTTAAATTGAATGTCTGAATCCATCATAGTTCTGGTCAAGTTGTAATTAATATCCTTATTAAGTTTGTTTTCGCCTAAAACAGATACCGAGGCGATTCCTAAAATTGCAAACCCTATTATTTCAAGTAATCTTGGAAAATCCATGTCAACAAATCTATTTATAATAAGTGAAATTAGCAAACTGATTACAAGAGTTATCAAAACCTTTTTGATTAATCGTTGAAACCAAGATAATATTCTTTTTATATTTGGTTTCATTAGAATCCCTCCAGTTACTTACCTTAATCTATAAATATTCTACCTATTTAAATAATACCATATTGTATGGAAGTATAATCCAATTTAATAAATTGTAATATTATTGTAACTAATATACTCAATAAAAAAACACATGCAAAAAAAGATATAGCTTTGAAATAACAGCTATATCTTTCAAAATTCTTTTTATTTAGCATTTTCTTTGGACTTATCAGTACTAGCCCAAAAATCTACTTTATCTTTTAAACTAATGGAAGAAGCTTTAAATTCAGGATTCTTGCCACTCTTTTTCTGTTCTACATAGTCATTCATACAAGCGATTACTGGATCTTTTAATATGAATATAGTTGGTATGTTAATCAATGCCATTCCAGCCATAAGAACATCTGCTGTATCCCATGCAACACCAAATTCCATTCCTGCACCAAATAGTATAACAATTACTGCTATTGAACGAAAAACTGTCAAAGTAGTTTTTGATGTGTTTTCACCAGTTATATACTTTAAGTTAACTTCAGCATAGAAGTAATTCCCAATTAAAGTCGTAAACCCAAATAGAAATAGTGCAAATGTGAAGAAATGTTGTCCAAATGCTCCGAAGTTATTGCTCAGCGCAGCTACATTGTATGGTGCACCAGCAAGCTCTGGATTTGGAGCAATTCCTGAAGCTAAAAGCATAATTGCAGTTGCTGTACAAATTATCCAAGTGTCTATATATACTGACATCATTTGTACCAATCCTTGTTTTACAGGATGAGATACATCCGCTGCAGCTGCTGCATTTGGGGCAGAACCAATACCAGCTTCATTTGAATATAATCCTCTTTTTAGCCCTAGCATTATAGCAGATCCAGCAAAACCACCAAATATTGCTTTGAAGTCAAATGCTTGTGAGAATATATCAGCAAACATTGCTGGAACAATGGATATGTTTTTAAATATTATTATAAAAGCTACAATAATATATGTTACTGACATTATTGGAACAAGCAAAGAAGCTACTTGACTTAACTTTTTTCCACCACCAAAAATGCTAATTCCTGATATCACTGCCAAAGTTGCACCTACAATTAATGGAGTTACATCTGGATTATAGAAACTATATGTAGCAAATGCAGAGTTAATATTATATGATGCAAGCATATTGAATCCAATCATATAAGTAAGAATTAAAAGAATTGCAAAAACCATTCCTAAAGACTTGCTTTTCAACCCATCTTCTATATAATTTGCTGGTCCACCATAAGAACCGCCTTCTTTATCACGTTTCTTATAGATTTGTGCAAGAGTACTTTCTACGAAAGCAGAAGATGCGCCTAGAAAAGCTACCACCCACATCCAAAATACGGATCCAGCTCCGCCAATACAAACTGCTGTGGATACACCAACGATATTTCCGGTTCCAACTCTAGAAGCCGTAGAAACCATCAGTGCTTGGAATGATGACATCGCCTTCTCGTCCTCTGCAGGTTCAGATACAACCCTTATAGACTCACCTAACAAACGAACCTGAACAAATTTAGTTTTGAATGTAAAGTACAAACCACTTACTACTAACAAAATAGGTAAAATGTAAGTATAAAGAAAACCACTTAAACTGCCAATCAAATTTGCATACATAATATCCCTCCTTAATTTTGTACATCTTTACTAATTGTTTTTTTACATTTCTAGCTTAGCCACTAAAATAATGTAGCTCAAGTTCTTTAGATAGATATTCTAATATATTATATCCCCCTGTGCTATTTCCACGAGAGTCTAAAGCAGGCCCAAAAACGCCAATACCCATTTTGTTTTCTGCAAAAGCGATGATTCCCCCTCCAACCCCACTCTTTGCAGGCATCCCTACTCTAATGGCAAATTCACCCGAACCATCATACATACCACATGTCATCATAAGAGACTTTACAATTTTTAAGACTGACTTATCTATCAATCTGATTCCTGATCTAGGTTCTATTCCATCATTGGCTAATACTGATGCAAAGTTGGCCAAATCATTGGTATTAATCTTTATTGAACACATTTTGAAATAAAGTTTCAGTGTCTTTTCCACATCTGCTTCAAGTATGTCATTGCTCTTCATCAAATATGCCATAGAGCGATTTAACATGCCTGTATTATACTCTGATATGTATACGTTTTCATCATGATCAATTAAATCATTACTACATAGGCAACGTACAAGCCCTAAAAAATCTTTAAATTCATATTTATTGGCAATTAGACCTGCAACAGCTATAGCGCCTGCATTTATAAAAGGATTTGATGGGCATTGATTTTTCGTTTCCATTTTAGCCATGGAGTTAAATGGATCCCCCGAAGGCTCCATACCTACTTTAGAGAATACTATTTCAGATCCAAAATGCTCTAATGCAAATATCAAGGATATTGTTTTTGATATGCTTTGTATGGTGAAATCTTCTTGCCAATCGCCTGCATGATATGTCTTTCCATGACTAGTTACTATACTAACTCCAAGCATCTCCTTGTCCACTTTTTCTAATTCCGGAATATATGTGGTAACCTTTCCTTCTTCTATGTACTTACGGCCATGTCTTAATGCATCATTCAATACTTTTTGAATATTATCTACTACCATATTATGTCACCCCCTCTAGTGTTGATTTCTTTTCTATAGTTTAACTCATTTAAAAGATATTTAATAATACTAATAACCTATAACTGGTATATGTAAAGGATATAGCCATTTTTTTAACAATATGGTAAACTTTAATTAGAATATTCGAAAATATCTTGTTAGTGGATAGTAAAAGGAGGCTCAATTTCTATGGATATTAATCACTTAGAGAACTTTGTAACAGTTGCGGAATGTGGTTCAATCAACAAAGCTGCAAAAAAGTTATTTATATCACAGCCTCATCTAAGCAATATTGTTAGAGACTTAGAAATCGATATTGGTTTTGAATTGTTCGATAGAACAAGTAGAGGTGTTATACTTACTGCTGCTGGAGAACATTTTCTTAAGCATTCCAAGAACATACTAAATGAAATAGAAGCCTTGAAGGAATTTACACCTATTACCACAAAAACCTCAGACAAGCTCCGTGTTTCTATGACTAAGTTTTCACATACAATGGAAAGCTTTAATGAAGTATGTAGCAAGAAAGAGAAAATAGATGAATTCACTTTCATTTTAAATGAAGGTACAACTAAGGATGTGATAACGGATCTTGCAAATGGCTATTCAGATGTAGGAGTTATCCATTATGATATACATGAGGAGAAGAACATTCATGCTTTCTTGGAAAAAAAAGGCTTACTCTGGAAAAGGATTTCCAGATTTAGACCAGAAATTTGTGTTTCAAAACATCATGAGCTTCTACAAAAAGGAGAAAAAGTCACATTAGATGCTTTGAAAAATTACGGCTTTGTTCGTTACCTCGGTCAATACGAAGATTTTATATATAATATAACAAAAGAAGGACATCATATGGATCTAAACAATTCTAATAAAATAATCTACGTATATGGCCGCGCATCACTAATGCAACTGATTTCTACTAGTAATTTCTATACCATAGGAATCATAGAATTTGACACTCAGGACTCTATGTACCAAGTAATATCTGTTCCTGTTGAAGAGTGTGACAAAAGTATCCAGTTTAGTGTTATTACAAGAGAAAATTCCATTCTAGATGACACAGCACTAGAATTTATAGATAATGTTACAGAACGATATGAAAGACTTGAAAAATCTAAAGAAGAATGTCTAATAGAATTATAAGCTATTAGACATTCTTCTTTTAATTTAAGACTTTAAATTTAAATTAAATTTAATTATCTTATTCTTGTTCTCTAAACTATAACATGAGCTAATGAAGCATTTATTAGCTTTAATAAATCATTAGGAGATAGTTCTACTTGAAATCCGATTTTACCAGCACTTACTATTATTGTTTCTAAATCTTTGCAGGATTCATCTATAACTGTTCTATAGTTCTTCTTCATACCTATAGGAGAACATCCACCTCTTATATAACCAGTTATTTTATTTATATCAGCAACCTTAATCATTTCAATAGCTTTCTCATTTACTGATTTAGAAGCAGCTTTTAAGTCAAGCTCCTCAACAACAGGTATAACAAAAACGAAATAATTCTTACTATGTCCTTGAGTAACTAAGGTTTTATATACCTTTTTAACATCTTGACCCAGTTTTTCTGCTACTGCTATCCCATCGATTCGTCCATCTTTATTATCATATGAATGAATTTTGTATACAATATTCTCTTTATCTAAAATTCTCATAACATTTGTTTTGGTGATTTTTGCCATTGTTATACCTCTTTTATTTTGATTGTAACATACATTTACCAGTTCCATGAATATAGTTTAAATTATATAACAAAAGGGATAGTTCATTCAAGAACCATCCCTCATATGTTTTAATCTATTCTACATCCTCATTATCCTTAACTTCTATTAAATCTTCACCATTCTCTACTTTGTTCAATATCTCCATAAACTCTGCTCCAGTTATGGTTTCTTTTTCTAGTAGATATTTTGATAGCTCTATTAGTTTTTCTTTATTTTCTTCTAATATATTTCTTGCCTTATCATGGCATTCAGTGATTATTGACTGAACTTCCTTATCAATTAAGGATGATGTTTCTGGTGAACAGGCTAAGGATGAATCTCCTCCTAGATACTGATTTGTTACTGTTTCGAGTGCCATCATTCCAAATTTATCACTCATTCCAAGTCTTGTAACCATTGCCCTTGCAAGCTTTGTAGCTTGCTCTATATCGTTACTAGCACCAGATGTAATGGAGCCAAATATAACTTCCTCTGCTGCTCTACCACCTGTATAGGTGGCTATTTTGTTTAATGCTTCTTCCTTAGTCAAAAGAACAGTTTCCTCTTCCTCTACCTGCATAGTGTATCCTAATGCCCCTGAGGTACGTGGTATTATTGTAATTTTGTGAACTGGTGCAGAATTTTCCTGCTTTGCAGCTACTAGCGCATGTCCTATCTCATGGTATGCTATTATTTCCTTTTCTCTTTCGGAAATTACAGCTCCCTTTCTTTGATATCCTGCTATTATAACCTCTACTGATTCTTCTAAGTCAGTTTGGTTAACCTTATCTCTTCCCATTCTTACAGCTCTTAGAGCTGCTTCATTTATAATGTTTGCAAGTTCAGCTCCTGATGCTCCTGCTGTAGATCTTGCAACAGCATTGAAGTCTATGCTATCTTCCATAATTACTTTGTTTGAGTGAACCTTTAGTATTGCTTCTCTACCCTTTAAATCAGGTAGGTTTACTGGAACTCTTCTGTCAAATCTACCAGGTCTAAGAAGAGCTTTATCTAAGGATTCTGGTCTATTGGTTGCTGCTAGAATTACAACACCTTTTTTACCATCAAATCCATCCATTTCTGATAGAAGTTGATTCAGAGTTTGTTCTCTTTCATCATTTCCACCAAAGCCTGAACCATCTCTTTTCTTACCAATGGTGTCTACCTCATCTATAAATACTATACAAGGCGCTTTTTCTTGTGCCTGCTTGAAAAGATCCCTTACCTTAGCTGCACCCATACCTACAAACATCTCAACAAAATCAGATCCTGATATTGAGAAAAATGGTACATTTGCTTCTCCAGCAACTGCTTTTGCTAAAAGTGTTTTTCCTGTTCCAGGAGGTCCTACTAATAGAGCTCCCTTAGGCATATTTGCACCTATTGCTGCATATTTTTTTGGATTGTGCAAAAAATCTACTATCTCAGCAAGAGCTTCCTTGGCTTCATCTTGACCTGCTACATCAGCAAAGGTCTTACCCTCTTGGTCAGCTGGAACATATACCTTTGCATTGCTCTTTCCAAAACTCATTGCATTTCCACCCATACCCTTAGTCATTCTTCTCATCAACATAGGTCCTAATACAAATATCAATACCAAGGGTAATATCATTGTCAAGAAGTAGCTAAGAAAAGGTGATACTTCCTTTGGAATTACCTTCCCAAAACTAACATTTTTGCTATATAACCTTTCTGTTAAGCCTTCATCAGGCATTTTACCTGTTGTAAAATATTCGGGCTTTCCTTCTTCACTTTCAACTGTAAATAATATTTGAGTTTCTGTTACTTCTACTTCCTTGATCACATCTTCATCTAAGTAATTCAAAAATGTCTTATAATCTACTTCTGTTATTTGCTCCTTGAGAACTTGTGGAAATATGAACTGATTAAGAAGCATTAAAACTACTAGTGATATAATATAATAAAACATTAGTGGTTTCTTGGGCAATTTATCATCCTTCATTATACATTCCTCCATATCTTAAAACTATTCTATATTTCAATTGTGAACGAAATATGAACTCTTGTCTTAGATTTATTTGTTTAATATTACTATTATCTTTGTACCCACTTTTGCTTCACTTTCTACATGTATATTTCCTTGGTGTAAATCTACTATCTTCTTAACTATTGAAAGCCCCAGACCATTACCTTCTTTTTTTCTTGATTTATCTGCCTTATAAAACTTGTCAAATATTCTTTTTTGTTCTTCTTTGCCTATTCCCGGTCCTTCATCTTCTATAGTAAACTCACATTTATCCTTCTGGTTTGTTAGTCTGATTTTAATACTCTTCCCTTGGGGTGAAAACTTTATTGCATTATCTAAAAGATTTATCCATATCTGATTTATTAAGTTTTTATTTCCTTCAATCTTAACTTCATCCAAGTCCACATCTAACTCCAAATCCTTATCTGACCATTTATTCTCCAACAATAGGACAGACTTCCTTATTTGCTCATCTAGTCTAAACTCTTCTGAATTATTGATACCTTCATTATCCAACTTGTTTATAGTGAGAATATTTGTAGCCATTGTAGATAGCCTTTTTGTCTCACTTAGAATAATGTCAATGTATTCTTCCCTGTTTTCATCATTGCAGTCCACCAATAGCTTTGTATATCCTTCAATAGAGGTTATTGGCGTTTTAAATTCATGAGATATATCTGATACAAAGTCATTTCTAAGAATTTCTATAGAACCCAATTCCTTGGTCATTTTATTAAAACTCTCAATAAGTTCTCCCAGCTCATCCTTTCTATTGTTTTCCAATACAATATCAAAATCCCCTGTAGCTACCTTTTTCGTTGCATCAGTTATATCTTTTAATGGCTTTATTATCATTTTCCCCACTATCAAAAATATAAAACTTCCTAGGCATATAGAAATATAGGAATTTGTTGTTATTATATTTCTAACCATTATAAATATGGAATGACCCTTTATATCCGATATTATATAGATATCATCTGCCTTGGTAATACCCATAGGAAATGTATGATCTTCACTGGAATTTGCATCAATTAATATGGATTCTCCAGCATTTATTCTCAATAATTGCTCTTCTGACAGCTCATATCCCCCAATATCATCTACAAACCTTATTGGTATTGTCTTATCCTTAAAAAGTATATTTAAATCCTTTTGGGAAATGTTGTATTCATTATATATATCTTTGGCTTCTTCTACAGATGAGATTAAACTATTTCTCATATCAGTAACTGTGGAATATTCAAAGCTTTGAGCTACAAAAAAGGCTGTAATAAGATTACTAAATAATAATACTCCAATAAATATAACTATAAGCTCCTTGTATATTGTTTTTTTCATCTTAATATACTCCCTTATAGCCTAGGCCCCTTACTGTAACTATTTCAAATTGATGAAAGTCCCTAAATTTCTCTCTAAGTCTTTTTATATGGACATCTACAGTTCTTTCATCTACCTCTGTATCATAACCCCATATATCATCTAAGAGGTCTTGTCTTGTAAATATTTTTTTGGGATATGACAATAGCTTATATAAGAGATAAAATTCCTTCTTTGGTAAAGAAATCTCCTCATCTGGAGTAATCACCTCAAGACTATCGTAATCAAGAACAATATCTCCAATTACAAGTTTTTTATCCTGAGATATTCTACTTCTTCTAAGGAGTGCCTTAACCCTAAGAACTAATTCCTCCATATCTATAGGCTTTGTTATATAATCATCTATCCCTAGGTCAAAACCCTTCTTTTTATCAGGGTAGGTATCCTTAGCTGTAACCATGAGTATTGGAACAATATATCCAGCATCCCTCAATTCCTTTGTCAATTCATATCCATCCATTATTGGCATCATTACGTCCAATACAATTAATTCGATTTTTATCTTGTCTATTATTTCGAGAGCTTCCTCACCATTTGCAGCATGATATATGGTAAAGCCTTCTCGCTTTAAATATATTTCAATAAGCTTTCTGATATTTTCATTGTCATCTACTATTAATATATCATTCATAAGAAAACCACCTTTTTATTCATATCTTCATGATACAATAATAAAACAGAAATATGAAGTTTTTGTGAACAAAAAATAATAAGGCTAAATTATTCGCCACCCCCACATAAACGAAATAGTTAGCCTCATTAAATTTAATATCTTACTTGAAACTTATGCAAGCAATTTAAAAATATGCTACTTGGTCATCATTACTTCATTAGATATTATAAACTCATCCCCATTCTTATAGACTACTGAACATAAATAATAATAAGTTGCTCCTGATCCAACATTTGCATCTAAGTATATATTGTCCTTTATGACTGTTGAACCAGTTATTGGTACAAGTTCTTGTCCATCGGATGATGTAGCTCTATATATTCTAAATCCTTCTATATTCGTTGTATCTAGTGTAGTGTTCCAGGATAAGGTAATACCATTTGTACCAACTTGGGCATTTAGTTTCAAACTATCTTCTTTAAATGAGTAAATTGCAGACTGACTTATTGGCGTTTCTACTAGGCAATACAATACACCATGCATTTGTCCAATATCAATACTAACATTAGGTTGTTGGTATTTTTTTGCAGTATCAGCAATTGTTTTCTTCATATCCCTACCCATAGCAGGGTTGATTCTTGAGTTAATAATTTCTTCTATTGGTGAAACCACAGCTCTTTCTAGTACAGGTACCTCTGGTTCCTTCGCCTTGCCTATGACATTTATAGATTTCTTAATGCCATTATGTTCTATTACTATATAGCCTCCGCCTAAAGCAAATACTGAATTAATTGATGCAGGTATATTAAGCTCAAATATTGTAGATGGGTCACTTATCTCTACTTCTCTGCCACGCATAGCATCATACATTTTTTCCTTAATAGATTTTTGCGGTGGAATTTCCTTTTTAATATCCACTGTTAATCCTCCAGGAAACTCAGGCTTTATAGCAGATTCATTAGATCTATTAGGTTTTGGTGCTTCTACGGTAGCTGGTATTTCTATTTTAGTCGATATTTCATTAAGTCCAATAGCTTTTGTTTCTGCTATTAATGCACCCTTCCCATTATAGAATTTAACACTGCCTTTATATAATTTATCTCCGTATAAATTTTGGATAGCGCCTTCCACTCTAAAAGACCCTTTGTCTTCACTCTCAATTACAGTATGATATACTTCTAAGCCTAGTTCTGGTTTTCCCCGCTCTGTTTCTACCTGTGCTCCTTCAAAGACCAATCCAGCTGAAATTAAATCTTCACTACTTAGGACAACATTATCTAAAGAGAACTTCCCATCTTCATTTACGGTCACATAGTATCCCTTTCCACCGCTTTTTCATCTTTCGCTATACGAACATATATATTATCTCCGAAGGTCTCTTCATCTCCATCGGAGGCAAAACCATTCGGTCCAAATATTTCTCCAACTATGGTTCCAATTACCTTTTCGTTGAAGCCATCTCTAAAAATCGAATTGACAACATATGGTGGTCTAATATTCATATATGGACTTGTTGTATTATAGTCATATTCAAGATCCTCTTTATTATAGGAAGCTGAAACCTTATCCAGTGGGGTTATGGGCACATTAGCATGAAACTTCCCATTTTCATCAAGCGTTGTTTCATGAAGGGTTTCTATCCCGTCTACCTGCAATATCTTTATTGTAACCTTGTCACCTTGAACAGATTCTGCTTTGGAGGTAGGTGACTGGGCTCTTGTAACACTTCCCGCTATAATGTCTCTCGCTGCATCTATTCTTTCAATTTCGATCAAGACATGACCCTTGATCTTATTTACTCCATCAGAACCACCTCCAATTGGCTGCGAGGCATCATATACCTTTGTCCTGTCATAAATATTCCATCTTTCCTCAAATCCTCCTTCTTTTAAGAAAACTGCTTGAACCTTAAACTGAAGGAGTATGTCAATCCAAAGTCTAAATGTATCTGCTTCCTCACCCCCTATACTAAAATTAGCACCTGCTTCTATTCCTACTCTAAATCTAGCATCTAATACAGGAACATCTAATATTTCAAGAGTAACCTTTGGCATAGCAAGAGCCCAAAGCTTTAACTCCCCCGTAAGCATCATCTGTGTTTCTAGTGCAGTATTCTCATAATCCACAAATGGGTAAACTACCATTGGTACCAAGAACCCCTTAGCTGCAACACCTACAGCTGCTGTGCCTTGCTGCTGAACTCTTGTTTCAAAGTAAATGTTTCCATCAATTCCTACCACTAAATATACACCACAAGCAATTTTTCCTATTTCAAAATCTACTTCAAAACCTTGAATTAATATCTCAACTTCCTTCTGTAATCTAACTTTGCCTTCAATTATAATATCTGACTCTATATCTATATCAGCCCTTGCCTCAGCGCTAAGCACACCCCAATCCCAATCTAAGCTTGCAGAAATCTCGGGTTCAAATATCTTTATATATCCTTTTTTTACCTTTACATCTGCACTTAGTTTTAATTCTCCTTCTCTTTCTTTATTAACAGCTGCTTGCTCTGCCTTGTAATCTGCATCCAATTGTTCTCGCTGAGCTAGTGTATTTAGGTATCCACCTTCTTTTATTAATTTTTCCTTCTCTTCTTTTAGTTTTTGTTCTCTTGCTTCATCTTCTTTTTTGTTTTCAACATCTGTTCCTTCTTTGATTAAAGGAAGTCCATCTAATTTTATCTTTATCCAAGCACCTCTGTCAGATGGAATAAATCCGCCATTAGAAGCAACTTGAGCTATACTCGCACTACTAGTATCCACTATCTCAACATTTGGATTGGTATAAACCATATCATCCTGGGATAAGGTAATTGTTTGTT
>CAYZZR010000059.1:0-11335 GCA_964482775.1 uncultured Tissierella sp.
TTTTAAATAAGACGCATTTCAATAAACTATTTAAATTCATAAATTTCCTCCAATAAATAAAATAAGCTAATTAATATAATCTAAATATTATATAACGATGTGATGTCTTTTTTCACAAGACTGGAAGCCTAAATCTCCCACCTCGTTTCAATGGTGTGAAGTAATTGCTAGGCAATTACATCTGATATTTAAAAATAAAAGTTTGACAATCCTAAATGCGGGTATATTAGAATATGACATAATACGATTTTAAGGAGCTTGACTATGAATAAAACATTATTAATTAACAGAATAAATCCCCAAGATTTTACTAAAAATAAAAAAAGGATGTTTTTTTTAATAGGAGATATGAATATTCCTTCAAAAGAATCTAAATTAATTGATGTACTTAATAATTCAAATCTTGTAGATAAAGATGATATAGTTTATAAATACAATGGTATAGAATTGATTTTGGATGTTCAAACCATACCCCAAATTGTTAAGGAACTTGCAGTTGAAGATTTTTTAATTTATAGCATATATGAAGTTTATAATCCTGTATTATAGATTAAATAAAGGATCGCTTTAAGCATCCTTTATTTAATCTATAATGTAGCTATCTACAATCTCGCCAAAGTATAATGTATGCATATCATCAATTGGGTAAAATCTCTTTTTAGTAGCTTCATCCAAATCATCTGAAGTCATTGGTTGAGTGAACATTATTTTGCACTCATAATGATAGTTACAGTCTTTAATGATTGGAGACTCTACTGATTTAGATTTTTTCAATGTTAGATTGGCTTCTTTAACCTTATCTACATCTCTTCCAGAGTAGCTTCCACAATAGGACAAGGCCTTTCTTAAATCTATGCCTACAGGGACACTTACTGTAAAATCCTTAGAGTTTTCAATTATTTCATAAGTATGTCTAGACTTTCTAACCATAACCATTAGAATGGGTTTGTTCCATATTGTACCAAAGCTAGCCCAGCCTATAGTCATGGTATTTGTTTTTTCTCCTGACTTAACTGTAAGGAATGCCCCCTTCTTAATCTGATCTAAAACCTCCATTAAGTTTTCATTATATAGAATATTTTTTTCCATAATAACACCTCCTATGATTAATTATACCCTAGAATTCAAAAAAGAGTTTAAAAATCAATCATAAAGCATATGAATTAGGGGAGGGATTTTATGAGTACACGGAAAAGGGTTACTATTTTTATATATTTTTTGAGTATGTTATTGATTTTTGTTGGTATATCTTCGTTTATTATCAATAAAACAGGTAAGAATAGGGACATAGGAGTGTATAATAAGCTCAATAGTAAAACAATACATATTGAAATAGATAATAAAATCCTTTATTTAGTAGATAATAAAAGTCATAGCATAGTTGAGAGATATACTATTGCTACAGGTAAACCAAATTCTCCTACCCCAGTTGGCACATTTAAAATAACTAATAAAGGTAAATGGGGAGAAGGATTTGGCTCCAGATGGATGGGATTGGATGTGCCCTGGGGTACCTATGGAATTCATGGAACAAATAGACCTGGCACCATTGGATTTAATGCATCTGCAGGATGTATTAGAATGCGAAATAGCGATATAGAGGATCTATATGAAAGGGTAATAGAAGGAACAACTGTAGTTATTACAAATGGATATTATGGACCATTTGGATTTGGTTATAGAAATCTTAGACCAGGAGCAAGTGGTGCAGACGTACTTGAGGTTCAAAAAAGGCTTTCAATGCTTGGTTATTATGATGGAGCCTTAGATGGTATATATGGCGAAGGCATGAAGAAAAGTCTTGTTACATTTTTAAATAAAAATAATATGGATTTAACAGATGAAATATCTCCGGAGATATATAAAAGCTTGAATATTATATTAATGGAATAGAAAATGTGATTAGAACTACAATATGTAGGGTAACAATGACTAGAGTAGAAATACAAATTTAACTTTTAAAATGAAAATTAAAATACTAGGAGGTACACTATGGCTTCAGAAAAATTATTAAAGGAATTAAACGATCAATTTAACTTTGAATTATTATCAGGCTACGCTTACTTAGCTATGTCTGCATATTGTAAAGCCGAAAATATGAATGGATTTGCACATTTCTTTGTTAAACAAGCACAAGAGGAATATCAACATGCTATGAAGTTCTACGATTTTATTTATGATATGGATGGCAGAGTAGAAACTCAAACAATGCCAGCACAAAAGAACGAATTTTCTTCATTCTTAGAAGCTTTTGAAGGTGCGTTAGAACATGAAAAGTTAGTTACTTCTAAAATCTATAAATTATTAGAATCTGCTAAATCAGAAAATTGCTATGCAACTATTGAATTCTTACAATGGTTCGTTAAGGAACAAGTTGAAGAAGAAAACACTATGAAGGATATAATTGTAGTTCTTAAAGGAATTGATGGACATTACAATGGTCTATATCTATTCGATAAGGAATTAGGAAGAAGAGAATAATTAAGATGATATTAAAATAAAAAGATAGGTCAATCTGACCTATCTTTTTTTAAGCTTATTTAGGTGTTGTCATTCCACCACTCATGTTTTGTTGAGCCATTTCTACTAATCTTTTTGTCATGTATCCACCAACGTAGCCATTTTGTCTTGAAGGAAGGTTTCCTTTATCTAGTGAATCGTAATTAGCCATTCCTAATTCTGAAGCTATTTCTAATTTCATTTGGTCTAATGCTTGACGAGCTGCTGGAACTACTATCTTATTACTATTATTATTGTTTGTTGTCATTTTGTTTCTCCTTTCAAATTATGTTTATTTGGTTTGTCTAATAGTATTATGTGTAAAAGAAATTAGAATAATCATGTAAAAAAATGAAGTAAAAAATTTGATTGCTAAAAAAGGTAATTAAATACAAAATTTTAAAAGTGAAAAGATACACTAATTTTTCAAGAAAACATAATATGAATTAGAGTAAACTTTAAGGAGGAATATTATGAACCAAGAGATAAACAATGATGAATGTCAAATGTCAAGTGGTTGTAAGTTAGCAAGAGCCTATGTTCCATTTCAAATATTAAATCAAGTATATAGCCCAAGAGAAGCTTTGCAAAGAGGTACACTATTTCCAGATTTGTATATGCCATATATTGTAGAGGATATGAATACTGGAGGTAAATATTATGAATAGAGAGCAAATGAATATGCTTATGGAATTGATGGAGCTTTCCTTTGTTTTAATTGAAACAGCTCTATTTTTAAACACTCACCCAGATGATGAAAGGGCTCTAAGAATTCATAACAATGCTTCTAGGCAATATTCCCAGCTAGAAGAAATTTATCAATCCCGCTTTGGTCCTCTAAAAAATACAGGTATGAGTAGATATCCTTGGGCTTACATCAATGATCCATGGCCTTGGGAAATCAACTTTACTATAAATTAAGGAGGGTTATTATGTGGATATATGAGAAAAAATTACAATATCCAATTAGGGTTGATACTACAAACCCTGCATTGGCTGCTATGATAATAGAACAATTTGGTGGACCTGATGGAGAACTATCCGCAGGCATTAGGTATTTATCACAAAGATGGACTATGCCCACTAATCAAGCTAAAGCGACTTTAAATGATATAGGCACGGAAGAACTAGCACACTGGGAAATGATTGGTACTCTTGTGTGGAAATTAGTTAAGGATGCACCTATATCTCAAATCAAAGGTACACCTTTTGAAGCTCATTTTGTAAATCATGGAAGAAGTCCATTCCCTCATAATGCAGCAGGAGAAGCGTGGACAGCTGGATATATTCAATCAAAAGCTGATCCAATAGCTGATCTACATGAAGACATGGCAGCAGAGGAAAAAGCTAGAGCAACCTATGAATATCTAATCAGAGTAAGTGATGATCCAGGGGTAAATGAAACCTTAAGATTTTTAAGGGAAAGAGAAATTGTTCATTTCCAAAGATTTGGTGAAGCTTTAAGAATAGTCCAAGATGATATGAGTTGTAAAAAGTATTATTAAAGAGGAAGATTAATTTCTTCCCTTATTATTGACTTATGCATCTATATATCGTAATATATGAATATATTGATATAAATAGGTACAAGGAGGAAAAGATGAAGTTAGATATTCAAATACTAGATGAAAAATCAGAGCTTCTTAAGGTGCTAGGCCATCCTGTTAGGCTATGCATTGTAAGAGGTCTAATCAATGAAGGTGAAAACAATGTATCCTACATGCAAGGGTGTTTAGACCTTCCACAATCTACTATATCCCAGCATTTATCCAAGCTAAAAGCTGCTGGTATTATAGAGGCTGAAAGAAAAGGGACGGAAGTGTTTTATAGAGTATCCAATAAGGATGCAGTGGATGTTGTGAAAGCAATTTTTAAATAAGACAGAAAAGACAGAAAAACTGGAGGTACATATGGGAAGTACAAAAAATTATTATATCAAGTCAAATCGAAGCTTTAGCTTTATTAGAAAATATGCATGGATAATCACTATGCTTATTGCTATAGGAGGGCATTGGGTTCCTAAACTGGGCTTGATAGTTCTTTTTATTATGGGTTCATTAACTATTATGGCGTTTTTTAATGGAAGATACTGGTGTGGGAACTTTTGTCCACATGGAAGTCTATTTGATAGGATTATTTTACCTATTAGTAAGAATAGTAAAATACCAAGTTTTTTCAAATCCAAGGCTACTATTATTGGCTTCTTTACATTTTTTATAGCAAACTTTATAAGAAGATTGGTAGAAGTATTTCAAGCCTGGGAAACCATGAGCTTTTTAGATAAGTTAGGAGGATTGTTTTCTAAAACATATTTATTGGTCCTAATTGCTGGTGGTATCATGGCTATATTTATAAATTCTCGTACATGGTGCCAGTTTTGTCCAATGGGTACTATGCAAAAGATATCACATGCTTTAGGCAAGGCTTTAGGAGTTACAAAATTAACTGAGAAAAAAATTACAATTTCTGATAAATCAAAATGTTATTCATGTGGTAAGTGCACAAAGGTATGTCCTTTCCAGCTTACACCATACTTAGAGTTTTCTGAACAAAATCAGTTTGACCATGTTGATTGTATAAAGTGTTCTACTTGTATTGTAAACTGCCCTTCCAAGATATTGACTCTTGAAAGGGAAAATGAAGTAGTCTATGAAGTTGAAGAAGAAGTTAAAGCATCCTAGGGTATAGCTTAAAAAATAAGCTCAAGGGGGAAGATTAAATGGGTAAAAAAGTAATTATTGTTGGTGGGGTTGCTGGTGGGGCAACCGCCCTAGCAAGGTTAAGAAGACTTGATGAAGATGCGGAAATCGTTTTACTAGAAAGAGGAGAGTATATTTCCTTTGCCAATTGTGGTTTACCTTATTATATAGGTGGAACAATTGAAAACAGAGAGTCATTGTTGGTTCAAAAACCTCAGGCCTTAAGGACAAAATTTAATGCAGATATAAGAATTCAATCGGAGCTAGTAAAGATATTAAAGGATCAAAAGAAGGTAATAGTTAAAAACTTAAGTAGCAATGAAAATTACGAAGAAAGCTATGACTATTTGATTTTATCCACTGGATCAAGTCCTATAAAACCCCCAATACCTGGGATTGATTCCCCTAATATATTCAGTCTTTGGAATATTCCAGATACTGATAAAATAGTAGATTTCATCAAAGTAAATAAGCCAAAGAAAGCTGTAGTTGTTGGTGGGGGATTTATAGGATTAGAAATGGCTGAGAATTTACATGATTTAGGAATTCAGGTTTCTATAGTTGAAATGTTAGATCAGGTAATGGCTCCTATAGATTTTGAAATGGCTGAAATAGTCCATGAGCATTTGAAAGATAAGGGGATTGATTTACATCTAAAGGATGGGGTTAGTAGATTTGATTATGACCAAGGTCTTACAAATATAACCCTTCAATCTGGTGCAAAAGTTCAAGGGGATATAGTTATATTATCTATTGGTATAAGACCAAATGGCGAATTAGCAGGGGATGCTGGTCTAGAGCAAAATCAAAGAGGCGGTATTGTAGTTGATAAGTATTTAAAAACATCAGATGAGTATATATATGCTATTGGAGATGTAATTGAGGTAGAAGACTATATCAACAAGGTTCGAACCATGGTTCCTTTAGCAGGACCTGCAAACAAGCAAGGAAGAATAGTAGCCAATAATATACTGGGAAGCTACAAGGAGGAATATAAGGGCACACAGGGTACAAGTATAGCTAAAATCTTTGATTTAGCAGTTGCTAGTACAGGTTCAAATGAAAAAACCTTAAATAGACTTGGCAAGGAATATAAAAAGGATTATCTCATATCCTTAATACATGTAAACTCTCATGCAGGATATTATCCAGGAGGGCTACCTTTATCTATAAAGCTTATTTATAGTTTAGATGGCAAGATTTTAGGATCCCAAATAGTGGGATATGATGGAGTGGATAAGAGGATTGATGTAATTGCTGCTGCTATAAGATTTGGAGGAAGTGTAGAAGATTTGATGGATTTAGAGCTTGCTTACGCTCCGCCTTACTCTTCAGCAAAGGATCCTGTCAATATGGTTGGATATGCGGCAGATAACCTCCTAAAGGGCTTAAGCGAACAAATACTTTGGAGAGAGCTTGATGAACTTCATGCTGATGAAGTGGTTTATTTAGATATTAGAGAAGAAATAGAAAGATCTGTAGGTTCAATAGCAAATTCTATTCATATTCCACTAGGAGAGTTGAGAGAAAGAATTTCAGAGATAGATAAAAATAAACTAATAATTCCATATTGCTCAATTGGCATAAGGGGATATATTGCAGAAAGAATACTAAAGAGTAAGGGCTACAATTCTAAAAACCTTGCAGGAGGTTTTAATACCTATAGACTATTATTTATGAATGATAATTCAAAGGATAAAAATAATGATTTTCCTAAGTCCTTCAATGATAGTGGCGTCAGTCAAGTGAAAACAGTTGAATCTAATGATAAAAATGAAAACATCTTTAAATTAGATGCTTGTGGTTTGTCTTGTCCAGGACCAATAATTCAGGTTTCGGAAAAAATGAAGACACTTGAGGATGGAGATCTCCTTGAGGTAGAAGTTACAGATCCTGGTTTTCTAAACGATATTAAGGCTTGGTGCAAAAATACTGACAATTGTTTTATTAGTGATAGAAAAGGGGAGAAAAGTTGGCTAGTAATGGTTAAGAAGGGTCTAGCTGACGATGCTAAAAATGAAAATAAAGTGATGGCTCTAAATCCTAAAAAGGGGAAAACTCTTATAGTATTTAGTGGAGACCTAGACAAGGCAATTGCTTCCTTTATAATTGCCAATGGTGCTAGGAGTATGGGCGAAGAGGTAAATATGTTCTTTACCTTTTGGGGATTAAACATTCTAAGAAAAGAAGGGAAAGTTCATGTAAAAAAAGATTTTATGGCAAATATGTTCTCTAAAATGATGCCGAGAGGAAGTCAGAAATTAGGCATATCTAAGATGAATATGGCTGGTATGGGCGGAAAGATGATTAGAATGGTAATGAAAAACAAAAACATTTCCTCATTAGAAGACTTAATGGTTCAAGCTATGAAATCTGGAATAAAAATTACAGCATGTCAAATGTCAATGGATGTAATGGGAATTTCTAAGGAAGAGCTTATTGAAGGAGTAGAAATAGGTGGGGTAGCAATGATGCTCTCAGATGCAAACGAATCTAACGCAAGTTTCTTTATTTAAATATGTTAAATTAATGTATTCATGGGTATAATTCAAGGGAACTATTAAAAATATAAGGAGGAGATAAAATGAATGCAATGACACAAGACAATTTAAGATCTGCTTTTGGTGGTGAAAGTCAAGCTCATATGAGATACAGAATATGGGGAGATAAGGCTACTAAAGATGGTTTCCCTAATGTAGGAAGACTATTTATGGCAACTTCAGATGCAGAACAAGTGCATGCAACTCTACATTTCAAAGCCTTAGGCGATGTTTCTGGAGATTTCTCAGTAGTTTCAGGCGGAGGATTTGGATTTGGTTCAACATCTGAAAACCTACAAGGTGGAATAAATGGCGAATTGTTTGAAGTAAATCAAATGTATCCTGCATACATAGCAGTTGCAGAATTACAAGAAGAAAAGACTGCAATAGCAGCAATGAAATATGCAATTGAAGCGGAAAAAGTCCATGCTGAATTGTTTGCAGAGGCAAAGGCTTTAGTAGACGATGAGAAGGATTTAGAAGATGGTCCAATTTATCTATGTCCAATATGTGGGTTTATTTCATTAACTGGAGAAGAAGATAACTGTCCATTATGTAAGGCAAAGAAAGAAAAATTTATAGAATATTAATTTTGACGCCCTAGGGCGTCTTTTTTTATGACCTAACCCGATTTGTGAAACAAATCTATGGACCGTTCACGCAAAAGCGTTCACTTCTACGTTCGCAAAAGCTCACTCCGCTGTCCGTTTTGTCTGCAATTCGCTAAAGCTCATTGGACAAAAAGGCTAGTCAGATGTAGCAGCACCAAATTTGCACGACCAAAGGGAGTGAACAAATTTGAGTAGCGTGCCTACTTTATGTTTAAAATTATATATCATGATTAATTTTTAATGTGATTGGAATAATAGAGAGAAAAGGAGGTATTTTAATGAACTCAAGACTCTTTATTATTGCAATAACACCAGCAATTATTGTCTTGGCTGGAATATATCTAAGTGATAGACATGATAGGGAACCATTTAAGCTCTTGATGTTAACATTTATATTGGGAGCATTGGCTGTAATTCCCGCTATAGTAGTTGAGGAGTTATTGATCAAGGTCAATGTTTTTCCAGGAATCTTTGGAGCTTTTTTCAATGCTTTTGTAGTTGCAGGCTGTACAGAAGAATATTTTAAAAGGCTGGTTGTTTTAAAGGTACCTTATAAAACCAGCTATTTTAATGAAAAATTGGACGGTATAGTATATGGGGTTTTTTCTGCCTTGGGATTTGCCACGGTTGAAAATATTATATACGTAGTTTTCACCTATACAAACAATCCTTTCGTAGGTCTTTATAGAGGTATATTTTCTGTTCCAGCTCATGCAATATTTGGAGTTACTATGGGTTATTATTTGTCCTTATCTAGATTTGATAAAGATAAGGAAAGAAAAAAGTCATATATGGCTAAATCCTTGTATGCCCCAATTATACTTCATGGAGTATTTGACTTTATACTTATGGCAAATATACCTGAATTGACAATGCTATTTGTTCCCTATGTAATATTCCTATGGTGGTTAAATGAAAGGAAACTATCCATATTCCTATATGATTCAAAAAGTAGGATAAAAAACAAACCCAAGGAATGACTTAAGGTTGAAGCTTGACTTAAGATGGAGTAAAATGGAATTAGGACACAATTAAAGGGTGAAGAAATGAAAAAAAAATTGTCATTGATTCTTATTTTAGTATTAATAATGGGGACTATGGGATGTAGATCACAGTCCCCAATTTTTTATAAGGACAAGGATGTTTATGGAGAAAATTTGGACGAGCCCTCACTTGTTGAGGAAGTAGATAATATTGAAGAAACAATTGAACTTGTACAGCCTAGCTTTAAGCAAGTGAAGCTCTTAGCTGTAGGGGATATAATGTTTCACATGCCTCAAATAAATTCAGCTAGGACAGTTGATGGAACTTATGATTTTTCTCCTCCATTCAAACATGTAAAAGAGAGAATAGAGGCTGCAGATATTGCAATTGCAAACTTTGAAACAGTTACAGTCGGAGATGAAATTGGTTTTTCTGGATATCCAAGATTTAACAGTCCAAGTGAAACTGTAGAAGCTTTGAAAAATACAGGCTTTGATATATTATCAACTATAAATAATCATAGTCTTGATATGAATAAAAAAGGGATTATAAATACAATAGATACTATTAATCAACAAGGATTGAAGAATCTTGGTACATTTAAGGATGAATCTAGAACTATAGTCATAGAAGAAGTCAATGGAATTAGGATAGGTTTTCTAGCATATACATCATCATTAAATGGACTAGATTCACTACTGAAAGTGGAAGAATCATATATGGTAAATAAGCTAGATGAATCTCTAATTGAAAAGGATATCAATAATCTTAAAGAACAAAATGTAGATATTATAATTGCATATTTGCATTGGGGCTATGAATATCACAAGGAAGCAGCAGCATATCAAGTAGATTTAGGGAATAAAATCTTAGAATGGGGAGTTGATATAATTTTAGGAAGCCATCCTCATACAATTCAGAAGGCAGAAACCATTGAAATTCAAGGTGATAAAAAATTGATAGTCTATTCAATGGGAAACTTCTTATCTAATCAAAGGTATGAGACCATGGGAAATTCATACACTGAAGATGGCCTAATGGTTGAAGTTACTTTAGAAAAAAGTGATTTAGACCATGAGACTATCATTAAGAAAGTTGACTATATACCTACTTGGGTTTATAGATATAGGGACAAGAACAAAATGCACTATGAAATTTTACCTATTGATGAAGCCCTAACTAATAGAGAAGACTATATTTTAGGAGAAGACACTATTAAGAGAATTGAGAAATCAAAAAACGATACCCTAAATGCAATCCAAGGTAATTCTATTAATAAATGAAAATTGGGAATATTACAACATTAGAATAATTGGAGTAATTTTATTCATTTAGTATTTGTTTTGTTATATAATAGATATGAGTGAAAAATAATTTAAAAGGCGTGATAACCTTGCAATTTATAACTAATTATATTTTAAATATAAGAATGAGAGATGTTATGGATATAGTCATAGTAGCTGCTGTTATATATAAGCTCTATGTACTACTTCGTGAAACTAGAGCAGAGCAGCTTGCTAAGGGGATAGTTATCTTACTGGTATTGACAAAAGTCAGTGAGTGGATGGAACTCTATACTATAAATTGGATACTTAACAATGCCATGACAGTAGGAACCTTGGCTCTATTAATTGTATTTCAACCTGAACTAAGGCGTGGTTTGGAGTATATTGGTAGAAGCAGGCTTCTAACAAAGTCTTTAATTGAAATTCGGGGTGAAAGCCTATCCAATGTAGTAGATGAGATTGTAGAAGCAGCAGCATCACTATCTAGACAAAAGATAGGTGCTTTGATTGTTATGGAAAGGCAGACCGGACTCAATGAAGTTGTAGAGACGGGTACTAAAATAGAAGGATTTGTCTCCAGTGATTTACTTATAAACATTTTTATACCCAATACTCCCTTACACGATGGAGCAGTCATTATTAAAGATGACAAGATAAAGGCTGCAGCTTGTTTCTTGCCTTTAAAAAATTCTATAAAATTCAACACCTGTTTATTC
>CAYZZR010000060.1:0-4649 GCA_964482775.1 uncultured Tissierella sp.
TAAAACAAGCAAAAGGTTATTTTGGAGCAAAGAGTAAGTTATTTAGACCAGCTAATCAAGCGGTAATGAAATCATTAAATTATGCTTTTATAGGTCGTAAATTAAGAAAAAGAGATTTTAGAAAACTTTGGATAGCTAGAATCAACGCAGCGGCTAGACTAAATGGAATGAGCTATAGTAAATTTATCAATGGTTTAAAGAAAGCAAACATAGAAGTTAACAGAAAGATGCTATCAGAAATGGCAATACATGATGCAGCCGGTTTTACTAAATTAGTTGAAATTGCAAAAGAAGCCTAAAAATACAGGTAATGCCTTAAATAGATTAAGACAAGAAAAAAGTTCCTATATGGAACTTTTTTCAATTAAATGAATTTTGTTATTTCTATAAGGACACAATAAAGAGAAAAGATATTTTCTCTTTCAAGGGAGAATGACGACCTTATTAGAGTTGTTTGTGAATTAGCTTCAGTTTCCTTATAGCATATATGGGTATATATTATAGTAATTATTTATATAATAAATGGAGGCTTTTACCTTGTTAAAAGTGTTTAAGAGTTTAGAAAATATTGAACTAAATCCCCCTAGGATATTGGCATTAGGTTTTGGAGGACTAATTTTATTTGGAGCTTTTTTGTTAAATTTACCTTTTGCTTCACAAAATGGGCAGAGTATAGGCTTTATTAATGCCTTGTTTACATCAGCCTCAAGTGTATGCGTTACTGGACTTGTGGTTGTTAATACTGCCTATCATTGGACTTTATTTGGACAAATTGTAATTATTGTACTTATTCAAATGGGTGGTTTAGGATTCATGACATTGGCTACAATAGTAGCATTGATTATGGGTAAAAGAATAACCTTAAAAGAAAGATTGGTAATTAAAGAACAACTTAATCAAGAGACCATGTCTGGATTAGTAAAACTTACTAAGTATGTGATTCTAGCAACATTTACCATTGAAGGTATAGGGGCGTTATTGTTCTCAACTAGGTTTATACCTATATATGGATTTAAAACTGGAATTTGGTATTCAATTTTTCATGCCATTTCAGCATTTTGTAATGCAGGATTTGATATTTTAGGAGATAGTATTGTTCCTTTTGTTGGAGATTATGTTATTAATTTGACTATTTGTGGATTGATAATTTTTGGTGGATTAGGTTTTTCTGTATACATCGATATAACGAAAAACAGGAGCTTTAGAAAATTTAGTTTGCATACAAAACTTGTGCTAACCATAACAGCAGCCTTGTTAATAGGTGGAACAATTATATTTTATCTATTAGAGTTTAATAATCCTTTAACTATGAAGAGTCTCACTATGAGTGAAAGATTATTAGCATCATTTTTCCAATCTACGGTGCCGCGTACAGCGGGATTTTATTCTGTAAGCATGGCAGGACTACATGATACTACTGTTTTCTTGTTGATAATTTTAATGTTTATTGGAGGTTCTCCAGGTTCAACTGCTGGAGGAATAAAAACAACAACATTTGGCGCTCTGGTATTGACTACTATTAGCGTTATAAGAGGAGACAAAGATATAGTTGCTTTTAAAAAGAGTATTCCTTATGGTGTAATAAACAAATCGATTGCTATAATTATGGTAGGCTTGATTATCTTGATCTCGGTTTCCTTTATATTGACTATAACTGAGGAAGCTGACTTTTTAGATTTATTATTTGAGACTACATCTGCCTTTGCAACAGTAGGACTTACTACTGGAGTAACACCTGATTTATCAGATGTTGGTAAGGTAATACTTACCTTGACAATGTATGCTGGGAGGGTTGGTCCGCTTACTATGGCATTTGCTTTTTCAAAACCACGTAAACATGCCAATTACAAATATTCAGAAGGAAATATTATTGTAGGATAAAAAAGGAGAGATTATGATGAAGTCATTTGCAGTTATAGGTTGTGGTAGATTTGGATCATCTTTAGCTAAAACACTATATGGATTAGGACATGAAGTAATGGCCATGGATTCTAATGAAGAAATAATTCAAGAGATATCCGATGAAGTAACACATGCAGTAGTTGTAGATACTATGGATGAATTTGCATTGCGAGAACTAGGCTTAAGTAATTTCGATGTTGTAATTGTAAGCATTGGCTCCAATGTTGAAGCATCTATAATGGCTACAATTAGTGCTAAAGAATTAGGGGCTCCAAAAGTAATAGCCAAAGCAACCAGTGAAACACAAGGTAAAATACTAGCTAGAGTTGGAGCTGATAAAGTAATTTTTCCAGAAAGAGATATGGGAGTTAGGGTTGCTCACAATTTAGTATCTACTAATGTATTAGAGTTTATCGAATTATCACCTGATTATGGAATAATTGAAATTTCTCCACTTCTACATTGGATTGGTAAGAGCTTAGCTGACTTAGATTTACTTTCAAAGCATAGAATAAATATTATTGCTATTAAGAATGGAGATAAAATAAGCATTACTCCTAATAGTAACTATGTTATCAAAGAAAATGATGCTTTAATTGTTATTGCTAGTACAGTTGCAATAAATAAAATAGAAAAACAAAGTGAGAAATAATATGGAGCAAATAACTTCTTCTAAAAACCCGATTATTAAAAAGATAAAAGGATTATTTAAAAAGAAGGATAGATGGCAAAATAAGCTATTCATTATTGAAGGTATCAAATTAATAGATGAAGCTTTAAATAATAACGTAAGCATAGAATATATCCTTTATTCAGACAAGCTATTAAATACAAGTGAAGGTGCTCTATTTTTAGAGAAAATAGGAAGCTATGGAAAAGCTATAAATATTTCTGATAGTATTTTCAAAGAAATAAGTGATACTGAAAACACTCAAGGGATATTAGCTATAGTAGGGTTTAATATTAGACCAATTCATGAGATATTTGTTGAAGAAAAAAAATCTTTTATTTATTTGAATGGATTACAGGATCCAGGAAATATGGGCACAATTATAAGAAGTGCAGATGCATTTAATATAGATGGGATTATTTTGGGGGAAGGCTGTGTAGATCCATATAATCCAAAAGTTGTTAGAGCTACTATGGGTTCTATTTTTAGAACCCCCCTATACTTTGTGGATAATGATAAAGAAATTCTTACAAAAATTAAAGAAAGCAAGTATAAGTTATATGCAACGCACTTAGAAGGAAGTATTCCAAATTACGATCTGAGTTATAGGGATAAATTTGTTGTAGTTATAGGGAATGAATCCCGAGGTGTAGATGATAATGTTATTGATATGGCTGATGGATTTATAAAAATACCTATGCCGGGATTTGCAGAGTCTTTAAACGCAGGCGTAGCTGCTTCGATCATCATGTATGAGGTGATGAAACAAAGGGCTAAAAATTCTTGAGTTTTACAATGCTAGGTGCTATAATTGAGTAAATAAATGGATTTTAAGACCTTTTAAGGTCTTGTTTTTTTAGAAAGGAGCCTTATTATGAAGGAAAAACTTCAAGCTATACAAGAGCTTGCAATAAGTAGTATAAATAAAGTTACATCACTTTCTGAACTTGAGGATTTAAGAATCAAGTATCTAGGGAAGAAGGGTGAATTAACTTCTGTACTTAGAGATATGGGGAAATTATCAGCTGAGGAAAGACCAATTATTGGGCAAGTTGCAAATGAAATTAGAACGGAAATTGAAGATTGTTTAGCTCAAGTCAAAGATGGTCTTAGCAATCAAGAGAAAGTAAAGAAATTGAATGAAGAAACAATAGATATAACTGTTTCAAAGAAGGTTAAAAAAATTGGTCATAGACATCCTCTAATGGCTACTATAGAAGAGTTAGAGGATTTGTTTATAAGTATGGGATTTAAGGTAATTCCAGGCCCAGAAATAGAAACTGTTAAAAATAACTTCGATGATTTAAACTCACCAGACAATCATCCCTCTAGAGACCTTTCAGATACTTTCTATATCAATGATGAAATTTTACTTAGAACACAGACTTCTCCTGTTCAAATTAGAGCTATGAAAGAGTTAGGTGCTCCACTTAGAATGGTATCAGCAGGTAGAACCTTTAGATATGATGATGTGGATGATACTCATTCTCCTATGTTTCATCAATTAGAGGGTTTAGTTGTAGATGAAAATATATCAATGGCTAATCTAATTCACACATTAGATATATTTATTAAGGAATTATTTGGTCAAGATATGCAAACTAGGTTTAGACCCCATCACTTCCCTTTTACAGAACCAAGTGCTGAGGTAGATGTTACTTGCTTAAAATGTAGAGGCAAAGGTTGCCCTGATTGCAATCATACTGGTTGGAGTATGGAACTATTGGGTTGTGGAATGGTTCATCCGCAAGTGTTAGAAAATTGTGGTATTGATTCTGAAAAATATACTGGATTTGCTTTTGGAATGGGTATAGACAGAATCACCATGGTAAAATATGGCATAAGTGATATTAGATTATTATTCGATAATGACAATAGATTTTTAGAACAATTCTAAGGGATAAGGAGTGAGAAAATGCTATTACCTATAAAATGGTTGAAAGATTATATAAAAACTAATAAAAGCCCGAGGGAACTAGCAGATGGTCTTACACTATCTGGGTCCCATGTTGAATCTATAACGAATGTTAACAAAGGTATTGAAAATGTAGTCGTAGGAAAGATTATTAGCATAGTA
>CAYZZR010000060.1:4659-11297 GCA_964482775.1 uncultured Tissierella sp.
AAAAATAGTCAGACTTGAGAAGCATTCAGATGCGGATAAATTGATTATTTGCAATATAGACATTGGAGAAGAAGAATTGATTATAGTTACTGGAGCCAAAAATCTCAAAGAAGGAGATTATATACCAGTTGCTAAAATCGGAGCAAAACTACCTAATGATGTAACTATTGGCTTAACAAACTTTAGAGGTGTTGATTCATTCGGTATGCTGTGTTCCTTGAAGGAATTAGGATTTCAAGACAATGTTATTCCGAAAGAGATGAGAGATGGAATATTCATTTTAGATAAGGAATATCCACTAGGCAAGGATATAATTGAGATTTTAGAATTAAATGATCAAGTTATCGAATTTGAAATAACTCCAAATAGACCAGATTGTCTAAGTATTATTGGAATGGCAAGAGAGACTGCAGCTACCTTCAATTATGAATTACAAGAGCCAGCAATTGAAATAAAAGATGAAGTGGATAATATACTTGATTATTCAAATGGAATTGAAATAGAGACAGACAAGTGTATAAGATACTATGCTAGAGTGGTTAAAGACGTAGAGATCAAGCCATCTCCTTTGTGGTTGCAAACGCGTTTAATGGAAGCAGGAGTTAGACCTATTAGTAATATTGTTGATATTACTAACTTTGTTATGCTTGAATACGGAGTGCCATTACATGCTTTTGATTTGAACAATTTAAATGGAAAGAAAGTTATAGTTCGCCAAGCAAAAGATGGCGAAAAGTTAACTACATTGGATGGTATTGATAGAATCCTAGATTCTAAGGACATAGTTATAGCTGACGCAGAAAGTCCAATAGGATTAGCTGGAGTAATGGGTGGACTTGACTCTGAAATCACAAGTGATACTAAATATGTACTATTTGAGGGTGCTAATTTTAACAGTAGAAGTATCAGATTGACTTCTAAAAAGTTTAATTTAAGAACTGAAGCCTCTACTAGATTTGAAAAAGGCCTGGATCCAGATTTATGCAATATTGTAGTAGATAGAGTCTGCCAATTGGTTGAGCTTATAGGAGCTGGTACAGTAGTTGCTGGCAACATTGATGTATATAGAGGAGCAGCTAAAGCAAAGCTAATATCTTTAAGACCGGAAAGAGTAAACATTCTATTAGGTACTGAGATTTCAGTGGATGATATGTTGACAAGCTTAAATGGTTTGGGGTTGAAAGTTAGCTTTGATGGCAGTTTAATTCATGCTGAGATTCCTACATTTAGAATGGATTTAAGTATAGAAGCTGATTTAATCGAAGAGATTGGAAGATTGTATGGTTTTCATAACATTGCACCTAAGCCATTAGTAGGGGCTCTAACTAGAGGTGAAAAACCATATAAAATAAGAATAGAAGATAAAGCTAAAGCCATACTTACTGGTCTTGGCTTAAATGAAGTTATGACATATTCCTTTATTAGTCCTAAAGCTTATGATAAAATAAATTTATCTAAGAATGATAGTTCTAGAGAATACATTAAACTTATAAATCCATTAGGCGAAGATTATAGCACAATGAGAACTACACTTTTACCAAATATGCTTGATTTATTGAGCAGAAACTATAATAAAGGTGCAGAATCCGTTTATGCCTATGAAATTGGCAATACTTTTATTCCAAAGAGTTTACCAATAGAGGACCTTCCAGAGGAGAAAAAGGTATTATCAATTGGAATGTATGGAAAGACTGATTTTTATGAGATTAAAGATATATTGGAAAGAACCTTAAATAGACTAGGAATTTTTAATATAGAATATGAAAGAGAAGCAAATAATAAAACATTCCATCCAGGAAGAACTGCCAAAGTATTAGTTAATAATGAATACATTGGGATAATAGGGGAAATTCATCCGGATGTTCTAAGTAATTATGATATAAAGACTAGGGTTTATTCTGGACAATTAGATTTTGAAAAAATTGTTGAGTTTACAAATATGGATATTAAATATAAACAACTTCCAAAATATCCAGCTATGACTAGAGATATTGCCCTAGTAGTAAAAGAAGATGTTATGGTTGGTCAAATTGAAAAAACAATATTAAAATATGGTGCAGGTTTGATTGAAAACTTAGAACTTTTTGATATCTATAGAGGAAATCAAATCCAAGAAGGACTTAAGAGTGTTGCATATTCAATTATTTATAGATCCCATGATAGAACTTTAACCGATGATGAAGTAAATGCTATTCAAAATCAAATTATAGAAGATTTGGAAAAAAGTTTTGATGCTAAGTTAAGAAGTTATTAAAAAAGGGTAGTTTACTACCCTTTTTTCAAAATCAAGCTTTAGGAGGATAGTTATGCCAGAAAAAAACAAAATAAACGTAATGATTGATGGTCGTAACTTTACAGTTGTCGGAGTAGATGATGAAAACTATGTAAGAAATCTAGCCTATTATGTAGATAAGAAGATTAGGGACTTAGCAATAAACAACTCAAGATTAAGCCAAACTATGGCTGCAACACTTGCTGCGCTAAACATTGCTGATGAGCTTTCAAAGACAAATACAAAGCTAAAGGAATTAGAAGGAAAGTCAAAGGAACCTCTGGAAAAATTCAGCGGACTATCTCAAGAACTTGAGGAATGCAAAGCAAAGGTAAAGGAAATGGAAAAGCTTTCTTTAGAATATAAGGATGAAGTCATAAAGACTAAGCTTAGTATGGAAGAACAATACAAGGAAACAAGTAAGGTTAAGGAAGAGTTAGAACTTAAAGAATTAGAAGTGGAAGAGCTTAAGAAGCTAAATAAGAGTCTACAGGATAGAAATTTTCAAAATCAATTAGAGCTTGTAGAAGCTAAGAAAGAATTAGCAGAGCTACTTAAGCATTTTAATCAAAACAAAGAATGAGGAGGAAACTTATTCCTGTGAAAAATAAAGTAGAATTACTAGCTCCAGTTGGTAACTTTGAGTCCTTACAGGCTGCTATCCAAAATGGTGCTAATGCAGTTTATCTAGGTGGGAAATTATTTAATGCTAGGCACTATGCCTCCAATTTTGACTTAAAAGAGTTAATGGAGGCTATTAGTTATGCTCATTTACGTGGAGTAAAGGTTTATGTTACGGTGAACACAATAGTAGATGATAGTGAAATGAAGGATATAATTGATTATATTAAGTATCTATATGAGATTGATGTAGATGCAGTATTGGTTCAGGATTTAGGATTTGCAAAGCTAATCAGAAATATCTTTCCTAAGTTAGATGTTCATGCAAGTACTCAAATGACAATAAACAATCTTCATGGGGTGGATTTTGTAGAAGATATGGGTTTTACCAGAGTAGTCTTATCCAGAGAAGTTCCTATTGAAGAGATAAAATATATTAGCGATAATACTGATGTGGAGTTAGAATCCTTTATTCATGGGGCCTTATGTATGTCTTATTCTGGCCAATGTTTAATGAGCAGTATGATTGGTGGAAGAAGTGGAAATAGAGGAACTTGTGCTCAACCATGCCGAATGAAATACTCTATTGTAAATAAAAATGGTCAATTATTAGAGGATTGGGACAAATTACATGTATTGAGTCCAAAGGATTTAAATACTTTAGAAACAGTAGAAGAATTAGTTGAGAATGGTATTGATTCATTAAAAATTGAAGGTAGAATGAAAAGACCTGAATATGTTGCAACTGTAGTAAAATCCTATAGGAAGGCAATAGATAGCTCTAGCGCTTCTTTGTCTGATGATGAAAAAAGAAAAGTTGAACAAATATTCAATAGAGGCTTTACTAAAGGATTAACCTTTGGGGACTTTGGACGAGATTTTGTATCAAGTGAAAGACCTGATAATAGAGGTATAGTCTTAGGTAAGGTTATAAGAGCTGATAAATATAAGGTTTATGTTTTACTAGATACTGACATCGAGCAAGGTGATGGAATGGAATTTCTTTTAAAAAGTGGTGAATACAAGGGTCTAAAGTCACCAGTTTCAGGTAAAAAGGGAGATACTATTCAAATTGAGAAACCAGGTTATATTGAAACAGGTACTAATGTAAACAAGACATCTAGTCAAAGCTTGCTAGACGAGGCGAAAAAATCCTATACTGAACAAGAGGTAAAATATCCTATTGATATGGAAGTCTTTATTAGAATTGGCGACAAACCTAAACTAACAGTTAAATATAAGGATGAATTGATTGTAATCTCTGGGGAAAAGGAAGTTGAAAGTAGCCAAAAAGTAGCAATTACAGAAGAGAAAATCATCGATCAACTTTCAAAATTAGGGGATACCACCTATAGTATAAACAATATTAGCATTGAATTAGATGAAGGCGCTTTTCTTCCGGTAAGTATACTAAACCAATTAAGAAGAGATGCAATTGAAGAACTAGATCGAAGATTGGTTAAATATAATTATAGAGAGCTCTTTGATGAAGAGGATTATAAAACTATTACATCTAAATACTTTTCTTTTAATAATACTAAGGATATCAATAAAAAGGCTCTAACAGTAAAAGTAAGCAATATAAAACAATTTGACCTTTTGGATTTGAATAAGCTAGATAGGGTTTATTTAGGCTTTAACGAGAATTTACAATATGCAGTAGAGAAACTTAAAAATCATAACAAAGAAGCTTATTTTTGGACTGATAAGATTCTATATGAGAAAGACTTGAAGAATCTTAGTGGAGTTTTAGACACTATAAAAGGCTTTGATGGCGTTTCAGTTTCAAATCTAGGTAGCCTAAAATATGTTAAAGATAGATATAGCTTGAAAATCCATGGTGATATTGGTCTAAATATATTTAATTCATATACAGTTGACTATTTAAAGGATATTAAGTTAGATAGTATGACGCTATCACCTGAGCTTAATCTAAGTCAGATTAAGAAGATTACCAACAATGTCGGTGGGAATTTAGAAGGAATTGTATATGGCTATTTGCCAGTGATGATAAGCAAAAACTGTCCAATGGCATTGGTGAAAGGATGTAAGGATGATAGTGCATGCAGCACGTGTAATTTTTCTTCAATTCCAAGCTTAATTCTAACTGCAGCACGTGTAATTTTTCTTCGGGTTATGGTCTAAAGGATAGAATGGGAGTTACTTTCAAAATGGATAGAAAAGAGGGTTTCTCGGTTATTTACAACTCTGTACCTTTGATGGTATTAGATAGTCTAGAACAAATATCCAATTCTGGAGTAGATATGTTTAGGTTAGACTTTACAAATGAAACCAATTATATAAGCAAGCTACAAAGTGTTTTTTATGATTATTTAAATAAAGATATAGATGTAAATAGAGTAAAAGCCTTTATGGACGAATTTAAGCAAGAAACCTTCATTACAAATGGTCATTATTTTAGAGGTATTTTACAGGAAAACTAAATTCAAAATCATAACTAGCATTGATACTATACTAGTTGATTGTGAGGTGAATTGAATTATGAACGAAAAGAGTTTAAAGGTTCTAGAGTTTAACAAAATAAGAGAATTATTGGTAGGTAAAGCTGAATCTCAACTTGGAAAGGATTTAGCCAAAAAGATTGTTCCTCTTACTGATATAAAGGAGATAGAAGTACTTCAAAAAGAAACAGATGAAGCACTTTCTTTAATCATACAAAGAGGAAATCCTCCGCTTTATGGAATAAATAGTATTTCCATGGAGATAAAAAGAGTAGAAATAGGGGGCTCACTAACACCAGGAGCTTTGTTAAAGATATCCGATTCCTTGCGAGTTTCGAGGGGACTGAAAAATTATATAAGGGAAACTAAAGAGGATAAGTCTCCAAGTTTTCCTATTGTAGAGGGATTAGTAGAGGACTTAAGGCCATTTAAAAATATTGAAGATGAGATAAATAATGCCATAATAAATGAAAATGAAATCTCTGATAATGCCAGCTCAACTTTAAGGAATATTCGAAGGCAGATAATTAGCAAGAATGATGCAATAAAGGATAAATTAAATTCTATAATAAGCTCACAGTCACATAAGAAGTACTTACAGGATAGTATTGTTACAATGAGAGAAGGAAGATATGTAATTCCTGTGAAGCAAGAGAACAGGGGAAGTGTTCCTGGATTGATTCATGATATGTCTTCAAGTGGAGCAACTGTTTTTGTAGAGCCAATGGCTGTTGTTGAGCTTAATAATCAGCTAAGAGAATTGGAAGTTAAAGAACGAGAAGAGATAGAAAGAATATTGGCAGAGCTTTCAAGTCTAGTAGCATCTGAGTCAGTAAGCATTGGAAACAATGAGAAAATACTTAAAAGATTAGATTTTATATTTGCTAAGGGTAAATTGGCATTAGACTTTAAAGCCACAAAACCAATCCTGAATGATAAAGGCTATATCAATATAAAAAAAGGAAGACATCCTTTATTAAATATTAAAAATGTTATTCCTATAGATGTTTTTATAGGTAAAGAGTTTAATTCTTTAATTATTACTGGTCCTAATACTGGTGGAAAAACTGTAACTTTGAAAACAGTTGGATTATTCACATTAATGGCACAAGCAGGACTTCATATACCTGCGGATTACAACTCTGAAATTGCTGTATTCAATCAAGTGTTTGCAGATATTGGAGATGAACAAAGTATTGAACAAAGTCTATCTACATTTTCATCTCATATGACTAACATAGTAGATATACTAAATAAGGTTGATTACAATAGCTTAGTTCTCT
>CAYZZR010000061.1:0-7633 GCA_964482775.1 uncultured Tissierella sp.
TTATAATTTTGGAGAAAAATGTATGAAAATACTTGGGAAATAAAGAAGGTAATCTCTCAAAAAAAAAGAATATTGTACTATCTTAATATTGAAAAGGGGTAGAGCAATGGCTATAGTACGAGAGATTAAGAACATTCCAATCAGTTCAATTAAACCTAATCCTTATCAACCTCGTAAACGATTTAATCAAAGAAGGTTGGAGGAATTATCTCAATCTATCAAATCCTATGGTATCATCCAACCCATTAGTGTTCGAAGACTTAATCATGACTCCTATGAGCTCATAGCTGGAGAAAGAAGATTAAGAGCATCTGAATTGGCAGAGTTGAGGGTAATACCAGCAATGGTAGTTGATTTACGAGACAAGGATTCAGCTATGATCGCCTTAGTTGAAAACCTACAAAGGGAAGACCTAAATTTTATTGAAGAAGCTGAGGGCTTAGATTCTTTGATAAAGGATCACAAATTCACTCAGATGGAAATAGCTGAGAAACTAGGTAAATCCCAATCTACCATTGCCAATAAACTTAGACTGTTAAAGCTTCCACTAGATATAAAGACATCATTAGTAGAAGAGAATCTGACAGAAAGGCACGGTAGGGCATTGCTAAAGTTACCTGATGACGAATTGAGAAGAGTTGTACTAGATAAGGCTATTCACAACAATCTTAATGTTAATAGCATAGAAAATTTAGTTGAGGATATATTAGATAATCTGAGAAAAAAAGATGAAAAAGCTTATAAGCAAAATATAAAATCCTTAGTTAGTGTTAGAATTTATCTAAATACAATAAAGAAAGCTTACAAGGCTATCAAGGAGTATGGGATAAATGCTGAATATGGAGAAGAGGATAAGGGAGAATTTGTTTTAGTGACAATAAAAGTTCCAAAAACATCATAACGACTATGTTCCACGTGAATGTTCCACGTGGAACATTTTTTTATTTCATTCAATTTTACAAATCATTTCATTTTATATTGATTATCTGTTATTATATATATATTGAGATGTTATCTCCCCTACTTCTTAAACGAGATATAGGGATCCTACTTTTAAAGGGGAAGAAATAATTACTGTTTTGTCATCCAGAGTTGAAGTAAGGATATATTTTTGTAAATGTTGATTTATACATATTTAAATAGGTATTTAAATATCAGATGTAATTGCGTAGCAATTACTTCACACCATTGAAACGAGGTGGATGATTTAGGCTTCCAGTCTTGTAAAACAAGACATCACATCGTTATAGTTGCTATATAGTTAGTATTATTACTTAAAGAGAAACTGAGGTGTTTATATGGGTAAAATAATAGCAATTTTCAATCAAAAGGGTGGTGTTGGAAAAACCACAACTAGTATCAACCTTTCTGCTGGCCTTGGTAAGCTAGATAAAAAGGTTCTTCTTGTGGATTTAGATCCACAAGGTAACTCCACCAGTGGTTTAGGAATAGAGAAAAACAATACTCATGGCATAATTTATGACGTACTCGCAGATGGATTACCAATAGATGAGGGAATTCATGATACATCAGCTGAAAACGTAAGTTTAATTCCTTCAAATAACCAACTTGCAGGATTGGAAATAGAATTTGCACGCTCATCAAACTGGGAAACCTCTCTTAAGGACGAATTAGAAAAGATTAGAGACCAGTATGATTATATATTCATAGATTGTCCCCCATCACTAGGTATATTAAGTGTTACTGGATTGGTAGCTTCGGATAGCGTTATCATACCAGTACAATGCGAATACTATGCACTTGAAGGTGTAAGTCAGCTATTTGAAACTATTGAATTAGTTAAGGGAGGATATAATCCAAAGCTAGAAATTGAGGGGGTAGTACTTAGTATGTTTGATGGTAGGACAAACCTTTCAATACAAGTAGTAGAAGAGGTAAAGTCTTATTTTAAAGGCAAGGTATATGTAAATATTATACCTAGAAATGTAAGACTTGCTGAGGCACCATCTTATGGAGTTTCGATTATGGACTATGATTTAAGGTCTAAGGGTTCAGAAGCCTATATGGAATTAGCTAAAGAATTTTTAGACTTGCAGGATTAGGTACAAGAAAGGACTGATGAAATGGCTGTTAAAAAGAGAGGATTAGGAAAAGGACTTTCTGCTCTAATTTCAGATAAGGTAGACATAGACACCATACTAAAAGATGAAAAAACAAATGAGCAGGTACAAATTATTGACCTATCATTAATAAATGCTAAAAAAGATCAACCTCGACAATATTTTGATGATGAAGCATTAAAGGAGCTGGCAGCATCAATAAGTATACATGGAGTTATTCAACCAATAATCTTGAGAAAGCTTGATGATAATTATGAAATAGTTGCTGGAGAGAGAAGATATCGTGCAACGAAATCTTTAGGCTTAAAAGAAATTCCAGCAATTGTTCGTACTATAGATGAAGAAAATGCTGCAAAACTATCCCTAATTGAGAATATTCAAAGAGAAAATCTAAATCCCATAGAGGAAGCAGCTGCATATAAGAAACTTATGAAGGACTATGGATTGAAGCAAGATCAGCTAGGCGAGGCAGTTGGAAAAAGCAGAAGTTATATTTCAAATTCAATAAGATTATTGAATTTGAACAAGAAAGTATTGGAGTATATATATGAAGGAAAGCTTACAAGTGGTCATGGCAAAGTTCTTTTAGCCATAGATGATGAAGAGAAACAGCTAGCTGCAGCAGAGAAGATAATAAATCTTGGATTAAATGTACGAGATACTGAAGAAGAGGTAAAAAAAGAAAAGTCTAAGCCTAAGAAAAAGCTAAGGGTAAAAACTAAGCAGAATTATATTGTAGATCTTGAAGAAAGTTTAATGAGCTCTTTGGGTACAAAGGTAAGCTTGCAGATTGGTAAGAAAAAAGGAAAAATAGAGATAGAATATTATGGTGATGAGGACTTAGAGAGACTAATTGACTTGCTTACAAGAAAATGAAGTGAAGAACCTTGTTGTAGCAGCTTCTTCTAAGCTTAAATGTTCCACGTGGAACATTTGAGTTTTAAACTTAAGTAAAATAAAAAAGGAGTATATTTAATGGAAATAAACATATTTCAAGTTGACGCTTTTAGTTCAAAGGCATTTGGGGGCAGTCCAGTAGCGGTTGTTCCAAATGCAAGACATATAAAGGTTGAGGATATGCAAAGAATTGCAAATGAAATGAACGTCTCCGAAACAGCATTTGTTCATCAATTAGGAGAAGATATGTTTGAAGTCCGCTTCTTCACATCAGAAGGTGAAGTCAGTCTATGTGGACATGCTACTATTGCCACTTTCTACTTAATGGCCAATAAAGGTTATATAAAACCCGTTGGAAATGGTATAAAAAAAGCTACCTTAGTAACCAACATAAGAAGATACCCTATTGACATGGTCTACAAGAATTTTGAGATAGAGTATATAATTATGCATCAGGGCAAAGCAAAAGAGCTAGAAAAGATAGATAAAATAGATGAGATACTTGCATCCCTTAACTTAAAAATTGATGATATAGGTGTAAATGGAGAGAATGTAGAACCACTAATAAGCTCAACAGTTATTCCATATCTTATACTACCTGTAAGAAGTAATGAAATATTATCGAGTATAAAAGTAGATTATCATAGGCTAGAGATAGAATCTAAGAGATTGAATATATCAGGTGTACATGTTATTTATTTACCTGATAAAAATTCTGAAATAGTATATTCAAGAAACTTTGCTCCAGCTATAGGAATAAAAGAAGAACCTGCAACTGGCACTGCAAATGGAGCTATGGTCTACTACCTTAAATCATTAAACCTGATTGAGGATAATAAAATAATCTCTCTTCAAGGAGATTCCCTAAAACGACCAAGTAAAATTTATTGTTTTGTAGAAGGAAAAAATGGTATCTTTGAAGTAAAGATAGGTGGAAATGCTAACATAGTAATAGAAGGTATAATTAAATTCTAAAAAGGCTTGAATTATACCATACATCAGTTAAAATATAATCAGGAGGCGATTAAATGTTACGAGACAAAACTGTTACAGAATTTATCCAAGAAGTTATTAGTGACAATCCAACCCCAGGTGGTGGAAGTGTTGCAGCATTAGTAGGTTCAATTGGTGGAGCATTAACCAATATGGTAGGTAACTTAACAATTGGTAAGAAAATATATGATGGTGTACCAGAAGATGCAAAAGCAAAAATGGAAGCTAATCAAGCTGAAATTGGAAAGCTAGTAGCAAGCCTTACAGCCTTAATTGACGAAGATAGTACAGCTTTTGATGGAGTTATGAAAGCATTTAAGCTACCTAAGGAAACTGATGAAGAAAAACAAGCAAGATCCAGCGCTATACAAGAAGGGTATAAAGAAGCCTTAGAGGTGCCATTAAGATGCAGTAGAGAATGTCTTAAGGTATTGGAATTACAAGATGTATTTGCTGAACATGGAAATGTTAATGCTATAACAGATGTAGGAGTTGGAACACTTTTAGCTTATTCTGGCCTTGAAGGTGCATTGTTTAATGTAACAATCAACTTAAAAAGCATCAAGGATGAAGATTATAGAAGAGAAATTGAATCAACAGTAAATTCTCTTTTAAATCAAGGAAAAGAATTAAAGGATGAATTGTTGAAGGTAGTATATACAAGATTAGGATAAGCAGACTGATAAAGCTTAAAGAGAGGGTTTACCTTCTCTTTTTCTTTAACATTTTTACAAGCTATGATGTTTTAAGTATTTACCACTATAAATAAGGGGTGTCTAAATGAATAAAGATAATCTCAGAAATTTAATTAATAAGGCAAAAGGTGAAGAAAAAGTAGAATTAGTTCTAAAAAATGTTAACTTAATTAATGTATTTACTAAAGAAATAATATATACAGATGTAGCCATAGATAATGGTAAAATAGTAGGAATTGGACAGTATCAAGGACTACATGAAGAAGATTTAGAGGGAAAGTATTTATCTCCAGGATTTATAGATGCACATGTTCATATTGAGTCCTCTATGTCCACTCCTAGTCAATTTGCTAGAGCTGTCATGCCTAGAGGTATAACTAGTATAGTAACTGATCCACACGAAATTGGAAACATAAAAGGACTTGAAGGCATAAAATATATGATAGATGAGAGTAAAAACTGCCCATTAGATGCATATTTTGTCATGCCTAGCTGTGTACCAGCTACTCCTTTTGAAAATTCAGGAGCAGTTATTGATGCCAAGGCTATGGAAGGAAAGATTGATGGCAAAGAAGTAATAGGTTTAGGGGAAATGATGGATTATCCAGGTGTTCTTAGCTGTAATGATGACGTATTAGATAAGCTTATAATAGGAAGAGAAACTATTATTGATGGACATGGTCCAATGATTAAGGACAAGGACTTAAACGCCTATGTAGCTGCAGGAATCAAGACTGAACATGAATGCTCCACAGCAGAGGAGATGATAGACCGACTTAGACTTGGAATGTATATTTTAATACGAGAGGGTTCAGCTACAAGGGATTTAGGAAAACTGATTCATGTTGTCAATAAGGAAAACCTTAGCCGTATATTGTTCTGTACGGATGATAAGCATCCTGAGGACTTGTTGAAGGAAGGAAGTATAGACTTCAATATTAAGCTGGCAATACAATCAGGCATTGATCCAATAGATGCAATTACAATAGCTGCTTTAAACCCTGCCATATGCTATAATTTAAAAGATAAAGGAGCTATTGCACCAGGATATGATGCAGATTTGGTAGTTATAGATAACTTAGAGGATTTTAATATATTAGAGGTATATAAGAAGGGTAAGCTTGTAGCAAAGGATGGAAAAGCTTTATTCAATAGCCCAGTTTATTTACCAGAATATATGACAAATACCGTAAATATAAAGGAAATCACTATAGATGATATTCAAATAAAGGTTTCATCTAACAATGCAAAGGTTATAAGAGTAGTTAAGAATTCCATAGTAACTGAAATTTCACAAAGAGAAATATCTGTTGAAAATGGTTTTTTTAAGTTTAGTAATGACGATATACTAAAGCTAGTAGTAGCTGAAAGGCACAAAAAAACAGGGAATATAGGTCTTGGATTAATAGAGAATATGCACCTTAAAAATGGGGCTATTGCCTCAACTATAGCGCATGATTCACACAATATTATAGCCTCTGGAGACAATGATGGAGACATTGTTCTTGCAATAAAGGAATTAGAAAGAATAGGTGGTGGCATTAGTATAGCTTCTAATGGAAAAATCCTCAAATCACTTTCACTAGAAGTAGGAGGAATTCTCACTACAAAACCTATTGAAGAAACCAATGAAATTCTTAAAGAAATGATAGAAATATGCTACAATAAACTAGGAGTCAATACAGACATAGATCCATTTATGACCTTATCATTTATGGGACTTCCAGTAATTCCAAGACTTAAGCTTACAGATATGGGTTTATTTAATGTAGAGGATTTTGCTTTTACAAATGTAAGCTTAGGCTAAAAAGGAAGGAGAGTTGATATGTTATATTTTGATAATGGTGCAACAACGTTTCCTAAGCCAGAAATTGTATATAATTCAATAATGACATCCATGAGGGAATATGGGGCAAACCCTGGGAGATCTGGACATAAACTAGCTTTGAGGGCAAGTCGTGGTATATTTGATACAAGAGAATCCTTGTGCAAGCTTTTTAATATAAAGAATCCAATGAATATTGTTCTAACCTTTAATGCTACAGAAAGTTTGAATATAGGAATAAAGGGAGTTTTAAAACCAGGGGATCATGTTATTACAACTACCATGGAGCATAACTCTGTATTACGTCCTATAACCTATATGGGAAAATATGGAATAGAAAACACCATAGTAGAAGCAGATAGTAAAGGTAGAATCAATCCAAAGGACATTGAATCAGCCATTAAAAAGAATACAAAACTAATAGTAACTACTCATGTATCAAATCTTACAGGAACAATTATGCCAATAGAGGATATAGGCATAATTGCAAAGAATCATGGAGTAATATATATGGTTGATGCAGCTCAATCTGCAGGGGTATATGATATAGATATTGAAAAATTAAATATTGATCTTTTAGCTTTTCCGGGACATAAGGGACTACTAGGTCCTCAGGGTACTGGTGGCTTATATGTAAGAGAGGGTTTGGACCTTGAAGGATTTATGCAAGGGGGAACAGGAAGTGCTTCTCACTCTTTAATTCAACCAGACATATATCCAGATAAATTAGAAAGTGGAACTTCAAATGCTCCAGGAATCATAGGCCTTGGGGCAGGTATAAATTATATACTAGAAAAGGGAATCCACAATATAAGAGAGCATGAAGAAAACGTGACTACACACTTTATAGAGGAAGCATTAAAAATTGAAGGGCTCAAACTTTATGGACCGCTTACAAAGGAGGAACAAGGTGCAGTAGTAGCCTTAAATATAAAGGATGCTGACTCCTCTGAGATTTCCTATATATTGGATCAGGAATATGATATTGCTGTACGTCCAGGCTTACATTGTGCTCCTTTAGCTCATAGAACTATTGGAAGCTTAGAGCAAGGAGCAGTTAGATTTAGTTTTGGTATATTTAATACTCATGATGAAATAGAATTTGCAATTAAGGCACTAAAGGAAATCGCAAAAGAAGTATA
>CAYZZR010000061.1:7733-10392 GCA_964482775.1 uncultured Tissierella sp.
AGAGGGGAGTACACAAATGGAATATATAAGAGATTTTATTTCAACATTTAACATTGAAATAATAATAGGACTAATAGTAACTTTAGTCTTACTCTTAATAGTATCCATCATTCAAGGAGTAATGATAAAGAAATCTAGGGAGAGATACAATCTATTTGTAAGAGGTATGAATGGAATTGATATTGAAGGATTATTTATAAAAAGCCATGGGGATATAATGGATATTAAAAGAGATTTGGAGTTATTTGAAAAGAATTTGGAAAGCTTAGAAACCAAGCTTACCTTTTCAATACAAAGAATTGGGTTTATTAGATACAATGCCTTTTATGATATGGGAAGTGACCTAAGTTTCTCTATAGCCTTATTGGATAGTTATAGAAATGGTTTTGTATTGACCAGTATATATGGAAGAGAAAATTCTGTAAGCTATGCTAAGCCTGTAAAAAATGGTGTTAGTAATATCCCCCTTTCAGCCGAAGAGCTTATTGCTATAGAAAGGGCTATTAAAGGAGAAGAAATAACATTAAATAAGTAGGGGGTAATATGGAATATTTATTTGTTATTAATCCCACTGCAGGTGGAGGTAGAAGCAAAAGTATTATACCTATTATAGAAAGACAAATGGATCAAAGAAATATTGATTATAAAATAGTTATCACTGAAAATCCAAGGGAGGCTACAAAGATTGCTGAGGAAAATGCTGATAAATTTTCAGTGATTGTAGCTGTAGGTGGAGATGGAACAGTAAATGAAGTAGCTAAAGGTATTATTAATAAGAGACAGGGTGTCTTAGGCGTAATTCCCTGTGGTACTGGAAATGATTTTACTAAGGGCATAGATATACCACTAAACACAAAAGAGGCTTTAGAGACCATTATAAGGGGACACAAAAAGAGGATAGATTTAGGGAAGATAAATGGCTATAGTTTTTTAAACATAGCTAGTATAGGATTTGACGCAGAAGTTGTAATAAGTACAAACAAAATCAAAAAGAAAATAAAAAGCTCTATCTCTTATATTTTAGGAGTATTAGTGACCTTGTTTAGGTTTAGATCAAAAGAAACAGCTTTGATAATAGATGGAGAAGAATACAAAAGAAAGCTTTTACTATTAGCAGTAGGAAATGGAAAATGCTATGGTGGAGGCTTAGAGATTTTACCTATGGCAAAAATGGATGATGGATATTTTCATATATGCTTAGTAAAGGATATAAGCAATTTAAAACTTCTAATGTTATTTCCTTCAATTTTTAAGGGTAAACATCTAGAATATAAGAATTATGTAGAGATATATAGGGCAAAAGAAGTTATATTAAAAAACAATGAAAATATCAATCTTAATATTGATGGTGAAATAATGCCAATAGATAAGGATATAGTCTTTGAAATAGATGATTTTAAATTAGAAGTTATATCTTAGTAAAAAAATTTCACTAAACTTTCACATAAAAAAAGATAATTACCCAAAATCCAGTCAATCCAACAGACCAACATGTTAAGTTTTTGTAACAAGTTGGCACTTTGGAAACTGGATTTTTTTACCACACCCCAAAGCTTTGAAATCACTGATTCAGAAAGCTATGCATAAAATACCAAATTTTGCAAACAATATGGCTTAATTAAGTGAAAAGTTGAAATACCAAATTAATATGGTATAATACTTTTAGATTGTTACAAAATGATTACAAAATTTACAAAACGGTTACAAAATTAAAGAAGTTTAGGAGTGATTTATATGGTGGATTACCACTCACCTGCACCTCGAGACATTATAGATGAACTTAAAAAGAAAATTAAATTGAAAAATATAAATTATAAAAAAGCCTTATCAGGATTCATGGTAGTTACAATTTTAGCTTTAGGATATACAGGATATAAATTAAACGAGATCAATACAAGAGCATTTGAAGTATATCTTGGAGAAGACAGTTTAGGAGTAGTTAGAAGCGAAGAAGAAGCATTAAACATAATGGATGATATCAGAAAAGACCTTTCAAATACATATAGTGCTGAGTGTGTCTTAGATCAAGAGCTTACTTTCCAAGCAACACATGCAAAGGATGATGAGTTAATAGAAGCCTCAATGTTGAAATCAGAAATCAATAAAAATATTGATTTCTTAGTTGCAGGCTATAGCATCAAAATAGATGGTAAGGTTATTGGAAACCTTAAGACACAAGAAGAAGCACAAGAGATTATAGATAGTATCAAGGAACCTTATATAACTATTGAAGAGGGAATATTAAAGGATGTTAAAATAGTAGAGGATTTAAAAATAGAAAAAGCAGAAATCCAAATTAATGATATAGGAAAACAAGAGGATTTGTTTCAATATATAAAAATTGGTGAGGATGAAATAAAAACTCATATTATAGAAGCTGGTGAAAGTTTCTGGACAGTTGCTAGAATGTATGATACTACAGTAGATAATCTAATGGCAGCAAATCCAGATGCAGATCCACAAAATTTGTGGCCAGGCGATGAAGTAAAGCTTTTAGTACCAACATCCCTTTTAACAGTAGCAACAACTGTTGAAATGGAATATGATGCTGAAACAGATTATGAAACCATAGTAGAGAAAGATGCCTCAATGTATACCAATCAACAAAAGATAAAGGTAGAAGGACAAAAGGGAACATCACATATAGTTTCAAATGTTA
>CAYZZR010000061.1:10402-11261 GCA_964482775.1 uncultured Tissierella sp.
GATCATTACTGAAGAAGTAATTAAAGAACCTGTAAATGAAGTTGTAATTAAGGGAACTAAGGAGTTACCTAAAACAGCTGCAACAGGTATATTTGCTATGCCAACAAGAGGTAGATTTACTTCAGGATATGGCTATAGATGGGGTAGAATGCATAGAGGTATTGATATAGCAGCATCAGTTGGTACACCAATTAAGGCAGCAGATGGTGGTAAGGTGACAGAAGCAGGATGGGCTGGAACTTATGGATATATGGTAGAAATAGATCATGGAAATGGATTTAAGACTAGATATGCACATGCAAGTAAGCTTTTAGTAAAGGTAGGAGACAAGGTATATAAGGGACAACATATAGCAAATGTAGGAAACACTGGAAGGTCCACAGGAGCCCATTTACACCTTGAAGTATTAAAAAATGGAGTACATGTAAATCCAAGTAAATATGTAAAATAAAAAGACAGAAAGCCTCAATCAATCTGCAGAGTATGCAGATTGATTGAGGCTTTTATAGTATGCTCCCTAGATGATTTTAATTATTGAATAACAACAGTTTTCTCTGCGGCCTTCCAGGCTACAGAATAACCAAAGTTTTCTGCTACAAATCTAACTGGAACCATAGTTCTTTCATTTACAATTAGAGGAGCTACGTCCATGGTCCTTGTCTTACCATTCATCTTTATCGTGGTCTTTCCAATCCACATTTCTAAGGTATCTTGACCCTTTTTCAAGCTTATCTTTTGATCCTTTGCATCATAGCCAACGCTTCCTCCTAAAGATTCCATTACGGCTCTTATAGGGATAAGGGTTCTACTATTTAAAATCACAGGAGTGGTGTCTCTACCTGGATCAATTTCCTTCTTG
>CAYZZR010000062.1:0-11161 GCA_964482775.1 uncultured Tissierella sp.
CTTCCTTGGGGGCTGCATTTGGGATAGCCATTTCAGCAGCAATATTTACAGGACTAAGCATGGAACGTGTTACCTTTGTTGAGGGTTTATTCTGGGGTAGAACTGACAATATTTCCATTCGCTATGCTGCTATCATAGCCCTATTCTTCAACTTATTAATGATATTGATGGCGATTATTTCAATTTTACAAACTATAGTAGTAGATAAAACTGAATAAAGTAAGACTATGTAATCAATTGGGTATAATTATAATATAGATTTAAGGAGGTTTCATTATGAAAATAGATATATGGTCAGATATTGCATGTCCATTTTGCTATATAGGTAAAAGGAATTTAGAATTGGCATTAAAGGAGTTCGATTTAAAAGATGAAGTTGAAGTTGTCTATCATAGTTTTCAACTTGATCCTAATGCTAAGAAAGAAGGCAAGAAGGATTCAGTTGATCAATTAGCCAATAAATATGGTTCTACAATAGCACAAGCTCAACAGATGATAGATAGAGTAGTATCCATGGCTAAAGATGTAGGGCTTGATTATAACTATGATGCTCTTATAAATACCAATACCCTAGATGCCCATAGGATTACACATTTTGCAATGAAGTTTCACAAACAAAAAGAAATGGTTGAAGAACTTTTCAAAGCTCATTTTATCGAGGGTATAGATATTGGAAACATTGATGAATTATCTAATATAGGGGTCAGAGTAGGCTTAGATGGAGATGAAATAAAAAAGGTTATAGACTCAAATGAATTTTATTCTGAAGTTGATAGCGATAAATATATGGCAGTTCAATATGAAATTAGAAGTGTTCCTTTTTTCATTTTTAACAACAAGTACTCAATTTCTGGGGCTCAACCAAAAGAAGTATTTTTAGAGACTATGAAAAAAGCAAAAGAGTAAGATATATAGAAGAATATAGGCATATAATATGCTCCACTTATACTATAAATGGAGCATATTATATGAAATCAAAGAGAAGCTTCGAGAGTTTTCAACTCTAATAATGAAATCTTAGTTTCTTTGTCAAATAAATGAATTTTTTCAGGCTTAAGAGTTATTTTTAGTTTTTCTTCCATGGAGGGACTAGCATCTGAGCTAAACCTAGCTATAATTTTTTGGCCCTTATAATCTATATAACCGTAGATTTCAGCACCCATATGCTCATATACCTCAACGAGTGCATCTAATGCATCCCTTCTTAGATCATCTTTTTTAACCTCGATGACATCCTCGGGTCGTATACCAATAACTACTTCTTTCCATACATAATCATTTAAAATAGTAGCCCCAAATTTCTATACTAAAATGTAAAAGTATATTTATAAAAAAAGATCCTGCTGGAGCAACTTCAGTAGGGTCTTTTTATTTGGATTGATGCCATAAAGAAAAAATTTAAATTATTGATAAAAAATTAAAAATGTATGTTGACAACATCAAAGCCTTAGTGTACTATGTAATTAATACAGTGAGACACAGGAGGTGAAAGAATGAAATTTGAGAGTAATCTTCCTATCTATGTTCAAATAGTTGACTATCTTAAAAGACAAATCATAACAGGAAGCCTAAAGGAGGGAGATAAGTTGCCATCTGTTAGAGAAATAGCAACTGATTTAAGGGTAAATCCAAATACGATTCAAAGAAGTTATCAGGAATTGGAGCGTGAAAGTTTAGTGTTTACACAAAGAGGAATGGGGACATTTGTAACTGAAGATAAAAACATAATAAAAGAATTAAAGAAAAATTTAGCTAATAATATAATAAATAACTTTATTGATGATATGAAAGCTATAGGATTTAACTCAGTAGATATTATTGAATTAATTAATGAAAAAGCAGGGGAGGGAGTTTAATGGAGAATATAGTAGAAATAAAGGGTTTGACAAAAACCTACGGAAGTAAAAAAGCACTTAATGGAATTGATTTAAATATTAGAAAAGGCAAAGTTGTAGGTATCTTGGGACCCAATGGGAGCGGAAAGACTACACTTATAAAGATATTATCTGGTATACTTCAACAATCTAATGGTGAAGCATATATTGATGGAAAGAAACCTGGAAGCTATACGAAATCTATAGTTTCATATTTGCCAGACAGGAATTTTTTATACGATTGGATGAAAATACAGGATGCAATCAACATGTTTAAGGATTTTTATACAGATTTTGATGAGGATAAGGCAGATAATCTATTAGAATTTATGAAGCTTGAAAGGACTATGAAGGTAAGTAGCCTGTCAAAAGGTATGAAGGAGAAACTGAATCTTACCTTAATCTTATCTAGACATGCGAAGTTATATATTTTAGATGAGCCAATAGCAGGTGTAGATCCAGTAGCAAGAGATCAAATACTAAATGCAATTATAAATAATTATGAGGAAAATAGTTCAATGATTATTACTACTCATTTAGTTAGAGATATGGAGAATTTATTTGATGATGTAGTATTTTTAAGTGAAGGTGATATTGTACTAGAAGGTAATGCAGAAAAATTGAGAGAAAAGAAATCCATGCGAATTGATGATTTGTATAAGGAAATCTTTGGTTAGGAGTGATAAAATGATTAAAAATATGAAGTTTGAAATACAAGGAACCTTCAGATTTATCTTAGGATTAATTTTGACTGTATTGATAGCATCGACGGGGCTTCAAATATATGGTCTAAATACAATGAATAGGTATAGCAATGGAAATATAAGTGAATTTCCTTTTGAACCACTTATTATTGCAGTATTGATGTTTACCATATTTGGTGCATTTGTAACATTTTTATTTTATATTGTAGGATCATTTAAGAAAGAGTTGTATGAGGATAGAGGATATTTAACCTTTACCTTGCCCCTAACTGGTCGACAAATAATTGGTTCGAAACTAATAGTGGCTTTTATGTGGATAGTTGGAATTGGAATCATATCATTAGTATACAACTTAATTCTAGGGGCTATATTATTTGGGAATGAATTTACTCGTGGATTAGGTGAAGTGTTCGACTTTATTTTAAGCAACAACTTGATCATAACTCTAGGAATTCCATTTGTACTATTAAGTGTTTTGACCTTGATATTGGTATATTTTTCAATAACACTTAGCAAGGTAAGTATTAAAAACAAAAAACTTGGTGGCTTTTGGTTTATATTTTTTCTAATATTAAATTCTGTAGTGGGATTTATGCATACTCAATCAACAAAATTGATACCTTATTTTATTGACTTAACTACATTAAAAATTATAAATGCAAACACCATAAGTGAGTTATTAGAAGAGACATTTATGGTCTCCTATTCGGGTCTATTCGTCAATTTAGATGTAGGAGCATTCCTTCATATAGGTTCAACTTTATTCACTATAGTAGCCATTGTAGGAGTATTTTTGGGAACAGCTTACCTAATAGAAAACAAATTAGATCTTTAAAATAGAATAAGAGATATTTTCTTGGAGCATCCGATATTGGATGGCTCCAATTTTGATTTGGTTAAGCTAGCTGAATAATGGTATAATTTAAATATAACGAGTTAATGATGCCCCCGCTTCTTCAAGTGGTCATCACCCACCTCGTTGCAATGGTGTGAAGTAATTGCTACGCAATTACATCTGATATTTAAAACAAACCTATTGAGTTAGGAGGAGAACAATATGCTAAATAAAGCTATCGAAATAGCAGCAAAGGCTCACCAAGGACAGTTTGACAAATGTGGCGAACCATATATACTACATCCGATTAGGGTAATGCTATCTACCAAGACAGATCTTGAAAGAATATGTGCTGTAATGCATGATGTGATAGAAGATTCATTTTTATCATTTGATGATCTTAGAAAGGAAGGATTTTCTGAGGAAGTTATTGAAATAATAGATTGCCTATCTAGAAGGGTTGGGGAAGATTATTCTGACTATATATCTAGAGTTTTAACAAATGAAGTAGCATGTAAAATAAAGCTAGCAGATTTGAATGACAATATGGACCCTACTAGAATTCAATGCCATACAGAGAAAGATATGGCTAGAATAGAAAGGTACAAGAGCTCTAAAAGAAGAATATTGGACCATTTATATGGAGATTAAGATTTTAGGAGATATAAATGAAGATACTACTAGTCAGACCACCTAGAATAAAACAAGCAATTACCTTAAGTGACTTTATGTTCTCAGAGCCTATAGGTCTAGAAATGATATATAGCCTAATGAAGATTGATAATAAAGTGGAAATTTTTGACATGATGGTCGAAACTAAAAGCTTAAGGGACAAATTAAAAGAATATGATCCTGAAATGGTTGGATTAAGCAGTTTATGCATAGATGTGAATATGGTATTGTCTTTAGCCTATGAAACTAAAGTATATGATGAAAATATTGTTACTATAGTAGGAGGAACACAAGCTTTCCTAAATCCAGATGCATTTAAAAATGAATCTATAGATCATATATTTCAATATACTGATAGATATAATTTGCTAGAGTTCTTAAAATTAGTAAAAAAAGGCCTAACTGGACCAATTGCAGGGATTTTATCTAGAGAGCTAAGATATTATAGATTGCCCTTGGGCAGTAGAAACGAATATTTAGTGCCAGATAGAGAATCGACTGCCAAGTATAGAAAGGAGTATTCATACTTTGGGTATAAACCAGCAGCCATTATGGAATTTGGTATGGGTTGTGAAAAAGCATGTAACTTTTGCCTAAGATGGAGAATTGAAGGAAGAAAAGAAGAGCTAATTGAACTTGACTTAATAAGGAAAGATTTATTAAACATCAAAGAACCTACAATCATGTTTTATGACAATGATTTTTTTGCTAATGAGAAAAAAATAGATAAATTTATTGAAAATATAAATGAATTAAATATTAGTAAGAACTATATAGTTTATGGATCTGTAAAAGGTATTATAGAGTATAAAGATAGAATCAAGATTCTTAAAGAGTTAGGATTAAAAGCTGTTTTAGTTGGATATGAAAGCTTTAGTGATCAAGAGTTAAGCAGCTATAGTAAACAAACAAGTGTTGAGGATAACTATAAAGCCTCTAAGATATTGAAGGAGTTGGGGCTTGATGCCTGGGCATCATTTATGGCTCATCCAGATTGGGACAATAAAGATTTTATGGCTTTGAGAAGATACATTAAAGGTTTGAATCCAGAGATTTCTTCGATTAGCCCCTTAACTCCATTTCCGAATCTTCCAATGTACAATACCTATAAAGAGAGACTTATTTATAATAAGAATGAATTTGAAAGATGGAGCTTTGGGCAGGTTATGATTAAACCATCAAAAATATCCTTGAGAAGATACTACTATGAATTGCTGATAACCAATTTATATGTTAACCTTTTTATCAATAAAAAAACTGAAATGATAAACAATTTTGGATTAGATAATATATTTAGATTACTTAAAGGGTCAACTAATGCTTTGAAAAAATATATAGCTTTGATTATTAGAGGACACTAGCATGTCAATTGCTAGTGTTTTTTGTTAAATTAATAAAGAATTAAATCTTGCATAAAAGACTATATATGCAAGATTTAATTCTTTTTGATATGTAAACGTTGCCCTTCAAAAGTCCTATTTTATAAAAGTTTTTATATGATATAATGTCATTATTAGTAAAGAATTGGAGATGATATTTTTGTTTAGAGAGAAATTACTAAAGGATATAGAGTTCATTGTTGAGTTAGATAAAATGAAATCTGTATTCAGAAGAACTAGTATTATAGGTCAGGACAGACGAGAAGATGATGCTCAACACTCATGGCATATTTCAATTATGGCAATGATATTATCGGAATATACGAATGAAAAGATAGATTTATTGAAAGTAATCAAAATGTTATTAATTCATGATTTAGTTGAAATATATGCAGGAGATACCTTCTGTTATGATGCGGAAGGCAATTTAACAAAAAGAGAAAGGGAATTGGCTGCTGCAGATAGGATATATGGTATGCTTGAACAAAAAAAATGCGATGAGTTGAGAGAACTTTGGGATGAATTTGAAGAAGCAGAAACTCCAGAAGCACTATTTGCCTTATCTATGGATAGACTGCAACCAATGATTAACAACTTTAACAACAATGGTGGTACTTGGAAGCAACATGATGTAGCAAAATCAGAAATATATCAAAGAATAGCTCCTGTAAAAAAATCTTCAGATGAGTTGTGGTGCTTTGCAAATTATATGATAGAGGATGCTTTCCAAAAAGGCTTGATCACTAAAAGATAAGTGGGTGTTAAGATGGATGTTAAATTAGTTGGTGATAATGATGAATCTAATTTAAAAGCATATGGTCTTGAACAAATTATTGAAAATCTCTATGATGGGGTTTTATTAAGTGATAAAGAAGGAAAAGTAATTATATATAATCCTGCTATGGAAGAGTTGGAAGAGAGAAAGGCCAAAGATATGATTGGGAAGTACATATGGGATGCATATGGCTATAGTGATAAAGATAAATCTGAACATATGCAGGTTTTAAATACAGGAAATCCCATAATCAACAAATATAAAGCCCATGCTTATAACAATGGAAAACCCATATATAAGTCCTATAGTACCCTTCCAATAAAGAAGGATGGAGAAGTAATTGGCGTGTATTCTATAAGTAAAAACGAGACTAAGCTTCAATCTCTACTTTCTGAAATAGTAGAATTGAAGAGACAGTTTAATGATAAAAATACAGATGAGAAGAAAATAAGTTCCAATGGAACTAGATTTACCTTTTCAGATATTATAGGTAGTAGTTTGAACATGAAAAAGTTAATAAATGAAGCTGAAGTGATTTCATGGCTTGATAATAGTGTTTTATTGGTAGGGGATACGGGAACTGGTAAAGAGGTCTTTGCTCAAAGCATTCATAACTTTAGTAAGAGAAAGACTCAACCCTTTATTGGAATAAATTGCTCTGCAATACCAGAAAACCTTCTAGAAAGTATATTGTTTGGCTCGGTCAAGGGAGCTTATACCGGAGCATTGGACTCAGCGGGATTGTTTGAGGAAGCTAGTGGAGGAACCATATTTTTAGATGAGTTAAATTCCATGCCTATAAATATGCAAACTAAATTGTTAAGGGTATTACAAGAAAGAAGTGTTAGAAGAGTAGGTGGAAAAGATAATTTTCCTATTAAATGTAGAGTTCTTAGCGCTATGAACGAAGATCCATATAAATTAATCGAAGAAGGCAAGTTAAGACAGGATTTATTCTATAGAATAGCTGGATATAACCTATACATTCCTCCCTTGAAGGAAAGAGCTAATGACCTCTTTGAATTAGCTGAATACTATATATCTAAAAACAATATTCTTATGAACAAAAGTGTAATAGGCATAACTGAGGAATTAAGAAATACCATGAAAAGTTATGACTGGCCAGGAAATATAAGAGAGCTTGAACACTTTATAGAGAACACCATGGTTAGAACTGATGATAGCGAAAAGTATCTAAAGTTAGAGAATATTCCAGATTATATTATGGAAGTTATTGAAAACAACAGTGATAGTGTAGTTTTAGATCTCTATAACAAAGAAAAATTACAAGATAAGTTAGACAAGATTGAGGAAAATCTAATCATAAAAGCTTTGGATGCTAATCTCTGGAATGTTACAAAAACTGCTGAAGAATTAGGATTAACAAGGCAAAGTCTAATATATAGGATGAGAAAGCTAAATGTTGAAAGAATTTAGATGGAATAAAAATAATGTTTCAAAAAGAAACACTCTGTTGCAAAAATAAAAGGTGAGAATATTGAAGCTTCTTAAAAAGGTGTTTGAAAATCAAACACCTTTTTTATTTTTTTCTTAAGCATAAGAAAACGTTATTGTGATAATCATAGTTTTAGAGCCTTATTTGAGTTGGCATGATAATTGCAATTAAATATAGATAGTTTGAATAAATTATAATGGAGGAAATAAAGTGGCTAAAATAGTTCAATGTGTACCAAATTTCAGTGAAGGTAGAAATAAAGAGACTTTAGAGTTAATTCTTGATGAAATTAGAAGCATAGATAGTGTAAAATTATTAGATTATTCCATGGATAAGGATCACAATAGAAGTGTTGTTACATTTATAGGAAGCCCAGAAGGTGTTTTAGAAGCTGCTTATCAAGCGACAAAAAAAGCATCGGAAGTAATAAATATGACGGAGCATCACGGTGAACATCCTAGAATGGGAGCAACAGATGTTATTCCACTTATTCCTATATCAGATATAACTATGGATGAATGTATTGAGCTTTCTAGAAGTTTAGGTCAAAGAATTGGCAGTGAATTAGGTATATCAGTATATCTATATGAAAAATCAGCAAGCTCTTCTACAAGAGAAAACTTAGCAGAGGTAAGAAAAGGTCAATATGAAGGTATGAATGAAAAGTTAAAACAAGATGGATGGAATCCAGATTTTGGACCATCTGAACTCAATGTTAAAGCTGGTGTAACAGCAATAGGCGCAAGAATGCCACTAGTAGCATATAACATCAATTTAGCAACCAACAATCTAGAAATCGCTAAGAAGATAGCTAAAGCAATAAGAGCAAAGACAGGTGGTTTCACTTATTGTAAGGCACTAGGTATTGAGATAACTGAAAGAGATATAGTACAGGTATCAATAAATATGGTGGATTACACAAAGACTCCATTATTTAGAGTGTTTGATACAGTAGAAAGAGAAGCGAGCAGATACGGAGTAAATGTATTAGGAAGTGAAATAATAGGTTTAGTACCTATGGAAGCATTGATAGATGCAGCTGATTATTATTTAAGATTAGAAGGTTTCAACAAGAGCCAAATCTTAGAAAAGAGAATGGCTGAATAGAAAGGATGATGCATGTGAAAGCCACATTAGTTATAGAAAACATACAAAATCTTATTACCATACAAGGAGAAAACAAGCCTAGAGCTGGAAATGAGCAAAAAGAAATAGGGTTAATCGAAAATGGAATAGTTGCCATAAATAATGATGAAATCATATACGTGGGACAAGGGAGCCTTCCAAAAGAAATTGAGACAGATCAAGAAACTATTTTTATTGATGGAAGTGGAAAAACTGTTACTCCAGGATTAATAGAGTCTCATACTCATTTAGTACATGGAGGAAGTAGAGAACATGAATTGAGTATGAAACTTGAAGGCAGGGATTACCTTGAAATTTTAGCAGCTGGCGGAGGGATACACTCTACTGCACGTGCAACTGAAAAAGCTAGCTTTGACGAATTATACAAGAAAGCTGAAAAAAGTTTAAATACTATGTTAAGTTTTGGTGTAACAACCGTAGAAGCAAAATCAGGTTATGGAATTGGTAGTTTTGATACTGAATTGAAGCAAATTGAAGTTGCAAACAAACTAAATGAAAATCATCCTGTCGATATATTGTCTACATTTATGGGAGCTCATGCGGTTCCGGATGATTATAAGGATGATTCTGATGCTTTTGTAAGAAAACTAACGGATGAAATGATTCCTTATATTGCAGAGAAGAAACTTGCAAAATTTTGTGATGTATTTTGTGAAGAGGGAGTATTTTCAGTAGAGCAATCTAGAGTGATATTAAATGCAGCTAAAGAAAATGGATTGATTCCTAAGGTTCATGCAGACGAAATAGTTTCATTAGGTGGTGCAGAACTAGCAGCGGAAGTAGGGTGTATTTCAGCTGAGCACTTAATAGGTGCAAGTGAACAAGGTATAAAGGATATGGCAGAGAAAGGTGTAATAGCTGTTCTTTTGCCAGGAACTAGCTTTAATCTTCAAAAGGGTACAAAAGCTAATGCAAGAAGAATGATTGAAGAAAGTGTTCCGGTTGCTATTTCTACAGACTATAATCCTGGATCTTGTCCAAGTGAAAATATGCAATTGATGATGACATTGGCATCATTGACTTTAAAGATGTTACCAGAGGAAGTAATAGTTGCAGTTACTATTAATGCAGCTTCGGCATTGGGAATTGAAGATGAAGTTGGATCTTTAGAAGTTGGAAAGAAAGCGGATATAGCAATTTTCGATGCACCTAATTTAGATTATATGATTTATCACTTCGGAATAAATCATACAGATAAAGTAATAAAAAATGGAAAAGTAGTATACAAAAAATAAAACATTGATGGAGGTAATTTGCATGTGGAATAATAAAGCAATAGGAGAAGCAATGGAGATAAAATTAGATAATTATCTACCGCCTTATCCAAAGTTTGATAATCAGATTAGAAGAGCACCAAAAAGAGAGTTTACATTAACTAAAAACGAAACTGAAATAGCTTTAAAAAATGCACTTAGATATATTCCAGAGGAGTTACATGAAGAAATAGCGCCTGAGTTTTTAGATGAATTATTGACTAGAGGAAGAATTTATGGATATAGATTTAGACCAGATAGACTTATATATGGTAAACCAATTGATGAATACAAGGGAAAATGTATTGAAGGAAAGGCTTTTCAAGTAATGATAGATAACAACTTATCCTTTGATGTTGCCCTATATCCTTATGAATTAGTAACATACGGAGAAACAGGCCAAGTATTCCAAAACTGGATGCAATACAATCTTACAATGAAATATCTTGAAGAATTAACTGATGATCAAACTCTAGTATTAGAATCAGGTCATCCACTTGGACTATTTAGATCAACTAAACAAAGCCCAAGAGTTATTATAACGAATGCTTTAATGATAGGTTGTTTTGATGATCAAGAACATTGGACTAAAGCTCAAGCAATGGGAGTAGCAAACTATGGTCAAATGACTGCTGGTGGTTGGATGTATATAGGGCCTCAAGGTATAGTTCATGGTACATTTAATACAATTCTTAATGCTGGAAGAATGAAACTTGGAATCCCTGCAGATAAAGATTTAAAGGGTCACATGTTTGTTAGTTCAGGTCTTGGTGGTATGAGTGGAGCTCAAGGTAAAGCAGCTAAAATAGCTGGCGGAGTTGGAATTATTGCTGAAGTTGATTTATCAAGAATAAACACAAGACTAGAACAAGGATGGATTGATCATTACTTTGAAGATTTAGGAGAACTATTTGCCGTAGCTAAGAAGGCAATGGATGAAGGTAAAGCTACAGCCTTAGCATATCATGGTAATATAATTGATCTACTAGAATATGCTTTAGAAAATGATGTTCATATAGAACTATTATCAGACCAAACATCCTGTCATGCAGCTTATGATGGTGGAT
>CAYZZR010000063.1:0-11101 GCA_964482775.1 uncultured Tissierella sp.
TTAAGGAACTTACCTTCTATGGATTTACTGTTGATAATACTAAGAGACCTCGATTTCAAAGATTAGCATTTACTAAAGCCTGCATTGATGCAGTTGAAATGCTGGCCAAAGAAAATGCTGATTTACTAGTTATAGGGAATTATAAGTCAGAAATGTTTCCAAAGAAGCTCTTACCATATATAGAGAGACAAAGATTTGGCGAGGGCGGAACAAGGGTGAATTTTCTGGTTAACTATGATTGGGAATGGGACGTTTGTGATGCTGTTGGTGGCATGAAATCCAGAGATATATCTAAGGTAGATCTAATTATAAGGTGGGGTGGACGAAGAAGATTAAGCGGATTTCTTCCATTACAATCGGTATATTCAGACTTTTATATAATAGATGATTATTGGCCAGAGTTTAATAAGGAACAGTTTGAAGGTGCTTTACAATGGTATCAAGTACAAGATGTGACTCTTGGGGGATAAGTTATAACGATGTAATGATAGCACCCGCTTCTTAAGCGGCCGGGTACCTTTTCACACAACAGGTGGCGTGTCCTAATCACCAACATCGTTTCAATGGTGTGAAGTAATTGCTACGCAATTACATCTGATATTTAAATAAAGGAACTCTATTGAGTTCTTTTTCTATACATGCACATAATACTCCTAAAGGAATAAATTAATAATAGATAATCTTTTTTTAGGAGGGTTTCCTATGTCAAATATTAGAAGAATTTTTCCTGGAGGAAATACGTCTTCAGGTTTTTTTAGTTATCATGATAATATAATCCATAAAGATAGAAATATGCTATATATATTAAAGGGAATGCCTGGTGGAGGAAAATCATCCCTTATGAAGGAGTTGGGAGATAATGCTGTAAAACTTGGTCTTAATGTGGAGTTTCATCACTGCCCGTCAGATCCAGGTTCAATTGATGGAATAGTTATCAACGAATTGAAGATAGCCATCGTAGATGGAACTGCTCCACATATAATAGACCCTGTTTATCCAGGCTTAATCGATAAAATTATTGATTTAGGACAGTTCATAGAAAGTGATGGATTAAAGCTCTATAAGTCAGAGCAACTCATTGCAAAACAAAGAAATAAAGATTCCTACAGAAGGGCCTTTAATTTCTTTAAAAGTAGCAAATTCATCTATGATGAAATTGAAGCTAACAATAGTGCAAATGTTGATTATAAAAGCATAAACAAGCTTACTAAGAATGCCATAGAAAGAATATTTTTGAATGATCCTATAAATAGTGATGTATGGGGATTTAAAGAAAGGCATTTATTCTCAGCTGCTTACACACCTGAAGGATTGGTGGATTATACTTCTTCAATAATTGATGGAGTAAAGGATAGGTACTATCTAAATGGGGATATTGGCACAGGAAAAACAACATTCTTAAATAGAGTTGCCGAACAAGCAAGAATTAGAAATTTTCATATAGAGTTTTTTCATAATCCATTGCTGCCAACAAAGTTAGATAGTTTGTATATAAAAGAGTTAAATACAATTATATCATCAACAAAAGAAACGAAAAACTATATTTATACTACTATTGATTTAGATGAATATTTTGATGATGAAGTAGTAAACAAGGATGATTATCAACTTATGAACAATCTAGTAGAGAAGGGAATAGAAGCATTGTCTGCTGCAAAGGAAAACCATGGAGTTTTAGAATCAATATATAAAAAATGTATAAACTATAAGGGGATAAATGAAGTAAAGAGAAAATTGTGGGAAGAAATACAGGATTACAGATAAAGAATCAAGGTTAGGAAAATTATTTCCTAATCTTGATTCTTTTTTACGATTTCTTCAATAAAAGTTGACATTATGGAGTTTAAATCTTCTGTTTTAGATTTTCCTTGTATTAGATTAGTATTTCCTCCACCCTTAACATCAAATTTGCTAGATATAAGTTGGAACATTTCTTTGAGATTGATGTCAATATCTTTGGTTGAGCTAATATAGAATTGAGCAATATCTTCATTTTGAAGACCATAGACTTGTACTAGTTTTTTTCTACTATCATTCAAGTGACTAGCTATTAGACCAAGTTCTTTAGAATCCATATTGTCTATTTCCTTGCAAATAAAATTTATGCCATTTTTAACCTGAACATCACTGATCAATACATCAGCTTTTAGCTTGTATAGGCTTTCTCTTAAAAGGCGGTTGTCATTTTCTAATGATTCCTTTGAAGCTATTAAGTTTTTAACTTTATTTAAAACATCTGTATCCTTTGCAGATAATTTACTTCCGATCTCATTTATATATTTATTTTTCCAAGTGTAGTCTGTTAATGCTCTATTTCCGCAGACAAACTCTATTCTTATCTTTCCTTTTTTTCTTTCCCAATTTCTAATTTTAATTATACCAATTTCTCCAGTATTATTTAAATGGGTTCCGCCACAAGGTGAGTAATCAAAGTTATCAATTTCTACAACTCTAATATTGGAATCTACAGTAGGCTCTTTTCTCAAAGGAATGCTTTTTATTTCATCATTTGATACAAAATATGATTGTATTTTAAAATTTGAATATATAATCCTATTTGATAGAAATTCAACTTGAGTTTCCTCGTCGTCAGATAAAGTAGACTTGTCGATGTCTATATGCACATACTTTTCTCCAATATTAAATCCTACAGTTTCTGCATTAAATAGCTTATAAAATACAGCCGACAAAAGGTGTTGTCCTGTATGCTGCTGCATAAGATCCAACCTATTATCCCAATCAATAGAGAGTCTTACTCTATTTCCATTAAAATTATCCTTAAGGATATGAATGATTTCTCCATCCTTTTCAATTGTCTCCGTTACATCCACACCATTAATGGTTCCCTTGTCTCCAGGCTGCCCTCCTGAAAGGTGTGGGTAAAATATGGTTCTATCAAGTTTAACATAATACTTGTTGTTTAAATACTTTTTCTCTATTACATTTGCTTCTATCTCTCTTAAATAGGAATTCTCCATATAGATTTTATTGGTCAAAGTTCTTACCACCTTTAATAATTATAATTATTACTCATTGGATTTATGTTATAATGATGTGTAGAAAGCACAAGGGCTTTCCTTTAAATTGAAGTAGTTAATATTATTATATAGCAATCCTATGAAAATACAAAGGGAGAAATTTATGGATAGGCCATTTACCTTTATAACTCTTTCAACCATATGTGGGATTATATTATCCTACAATTTTGTTATTTCTAGCAAAGTGGTCATTCTTTTAATGTTTATAGCTTTTCTTGTCTTTCTATTTATGATTATAAAGGACAAGCCAAATCACATATTGATTCTTTTTTTGTTTTTACTTCTAGGAATTTTGATATCAAATATAAATAAAGAAAGCAAATTAGAAACATACCTTGATCAAAGAAGTAACTTTATTGGTGTAGTAGATGAGAATATCAAATTAGACGAAGATTATTCAAAGTATGCTGTTATTATAAAAGAAGTAGATAAAAAGGAAGTTGATGAGAAAATTATACTTAGTATATATGGTGAGACTAGGCTAAATCTAGGGGATATAGTCAGTATAAATGGGGAATTAAAAACTCCGGCAAGAAATTCAAATCCTAAGATGTATAACTATAGATTAAACCTTCTTTCAGATAAAATATATACAAGTATGGCAATTGAAGATTATTCTATTCAAACAATTGGTCTTGATGAAAAGTTTGCTTACTCAATAAAAGATAAATTCACAAAAGAGGTAAGCAATTTGTTTCAAAGTTATTTAAAAAAAGAAAATGCTCAATTGATAACTAGTATTATACTTGGAAAATCATCATATTTAGATGAGGATGATCTCGTAAAGTATAGAGACCTTGGATTAGCGCATATATTGGCTGTTTCCGGACTTCATATAGGTATAATTACTAGTTTTATCATTTATACATTTTCTAGAATTGGAATCAATAGAAGATTAAATGTGATTTTATCCTTGGCTATTATTTGGTTATATATATACATAATTGGCTTTCCAGCCTCTGCAGTAAGAGCTGGTTTAATGTTTTCATTATTGTTTTTATCACAACTTGTACATGAACCATATGATAGTATCAATACCATAATGCTCTCAATATTAATTAGCCTAATTATCAATCCCTTTTGGTTATTTAACCTTGGATTTCAATTATCTTATTTAGCTACTATATCAATTTTAATATTTGCACCTAAAATCATGAGATTATTTTACCCTTTTAAGAGTAGTATTATAGTAACGATAGCTTCAATACTAGGAGTAAATATTGGATTGTTGCCTTTACAAGCATATTATTTTAACGTTATACCAATACTTGGTTTGATTTCAAACATCATTACTGTTCCCTTGCTTTCTATTGCATTGATTATGGGAATTATTATGATCATATTAAATCATAGCTTTGTGTTCTTAAATATTTTTTTGGGATACTTACTTAATTTAATTCTAAGTTTTCAATATTGGATAGTAGATACGCTTTACAAGATACCTATCAATACTATAAGCATTTATTCGCCAGGCATAATGGATATATTCTTCTTTTATTTAATTATAGCTTTAATATTTAATTATATTAGAATCAGTGAATATAAACCTTTTATAATTAAAAAATTGATTTTATACTATTTGATTGGAATGGTTTTCATATCTACTTTAAACCTAGTTTTGGATGATTCAATAGAAATAGAATTTATAGATGTAGGGCAAGGTGATTCAATTCTAATTAAAACACAAGAATCCACCTATTTAATGGATACTGGTGGAAGCTTGTTTGCTTCCTTTGACATAGGTAAAAACATAACCATGCCATATTTACTGAAACAGGGAATCAATAAGCTAGATGGAGTTATTATAAGTCATTTTGATGAAGATCATAGTCAGGGACTTGAAGCTTTAATGAACAAAATAGAGATTGATGCAATATATGCTAGCTATAGTCCAAGTATAGAGATGGAAAACAAGATTAACTCACACAAGATACCTTTGATATACATAAATAATAGCCATAGCTTGATTTTGGATAGAAATACAAGTATTAAAGTGATATGGCCAAAATACAAGACAAGTCTAAATTCCTTTAGTAGCAACAATAAATCACTGGTAACAGTTCTGACCTACAAGGACTTTGATGTTTTATTTACAGGGGACATAGAGGGAGAAGTTGAACAATTAATAATTGAAGATTTACCAGAGCATATTGAAATACTAAAGGTGCCTCATCATGGTAGCAAGACATCAAGCACATCTGAGTTTGTAGATAGGATAAATCCAGAGTATTCAATTATATCTGTAGGAAAAAACAATTTCTATGGCCATCCAAACAAGGATGTTGTTGAAAGGTTGCAAATCTCACAATCAATCATATATAGAACGGATGTTATGGGTCGAATTAAAATCACGCTCGACGATAGCATTAGTATTAGTCCATTTTTAAAATCTGCAGAAGAAGTGGATTTTACTGCCTATTTTTTGGATAATATTATTTTTATTTTATTTTATCTTATCTATTATTTGATATCATATATTTTAATTAAAATTTACTTGCTTGGAAGGAGTGCTGTTTCAAATGAATTTTGCTGAATTTAAGAAAATTATAAAAAATAATGAAATTAATTCTACCTATCTCTTGATTGGTGAAGAGGAATACCTACTAGAAGAATCTATTGAGCTTCTTAAGAAAACATATATAGATGATAGTTTTGAGGCTTTGAACTATACTGTATTAGATGGAAGAGTGGCTACTATTGATGACTTGATAAATACATGTGAGACCCTGCCATTTATGTCTTCGAAGAAAATGGTAGTACTTAAGGATGTTGATCAATTTATTGATAAAGGAGATCTTTTAAAGGATATATATACATACTTAGATGATTTAGGAAACCATGTGTGCTTGTTAATGGTTGATAATAGCAATGAATTAAAAAAGACAACTAAGCTGTATAAATACTATAACAAAAATAATAATGTAGTAGAATTTACCAAACTTAAGGGAAAAGACTTATCTCAATGGGTGGAACGAATAATTAAAGAGAATAATTCAAAGATGTCATTTTCAAATATAAACTATTTTATACAACATAGTTCCTATCTAAGTAGAAATGTCAACTCAACCTTATATGATTTAGAGAACGAATTAAAGAAAGTCATAAGTTATGCGAAGGGAATGGAAGTGCAAAAGGAAGACATAGATTTTGTTATGGTTAAATCTCTGGATAACAATATATTTGATTTGTTAGCTTCTATCAATAAGTCTGATATAGATAGCTCTTTATCCATATTCAATGAGATATATTTATCCAATGAGCCAATACCGAAGATTTTGTTTATGATAAGTCGTCAAATAAGACTTATGTTAGGATACAATATATATAGGGATAAAGGCTATACAGACGGTGAGATAATAGATAAGCTTATGATAAAATCCTATGAATATAGCAAGATATCCTCTCAAGCAAAGATGTATAGTATAAAAACTTTACAGGACTACCTAAATTTAATTTTAGAAGTAGACAAGAAACTAAAAACTACTTCAACAGATAACAAAGTAGAAATGGAAATATTAATTATAAATTTATCAAGAAAAGTAAAATAGAGTGAAGGAGAGCTATGCTCTTCTTCACTCTATTTGCAATAAAAAAACTTCGGCGACCCCGAAGTTATGTTTTAAGCTTAAGCGAAACTGCTTGCAGTTTCTACATACTGCTGCAACGAGGTGGAGATTTGACTCGCCACCTGTTATCTTCAAGGTAAGCAACCACTATTAGAAGCGTGGGTGATATCTTTGACCTCGTTATATAGCTTTATTTAATTTCTTGTTTAGTCTGCTAACCTTTCTAGCAACAGCATTTTTATGAACGATGTTCTTTTGAGCAGCTCTCTTTAACTTCTTGTCAATAGTATTTAATAATACCTTTGCGTCGTCTAAATTTCCTTTATCAACAGCTTCATCAAATTTCTTTATATATGTCTTAATTTCAGTTTTTTTACTTTTATTTAATGCTGTTTTCTTTTCAGTAATCAGGATTCTTTTTTCAGCGGATTTAATATTTGCCAATACTTTCACCTCCTCTAATCTAACAAAAGATATTCTACCATGAAAACAGATAAATTGCAAGGATAATTAATATATTTATGGATAGAATTAATATTAAAATCATGAAAAGGAGAAATAAAATGTTTAATATTCATACTGATTTAGCCATAGAGAGCAAAGAGCTATATAGTGAAAAAAACAATTTTGAGGTCGAAGGTGTTTCTGTTGATGTAGTTGAAATGGAGAATTACTCCATAACAAGAGTCGAAGTATTGAACCAAATGGGAATGGAAAGATTGAATAAACCAATAGGCAAATATATAACGGTTGATGTTCCGGCCTTAAATAAAGCTGATGAAGACTTGAAGGACGATGTAAGTAAAGCACTAGCAAAAGAGATACTCAATTTCAAGCTAAATAGACCTGATTCAAAAATATTGATAATAGGCCTTGGAAATTGGAATATAAGTCCTGATGCTTTAGGCCCAAAAGTTGTGGATAAGGTTTTAGTTACTAGACAATATTTTGTTAATTATGATAAGACAAGTGATGAAACTATGGCAAATGTTGCTGCAATGTCTCCAGGAGTCATGGGTATGACAGGAATAGAAAGTATGGATATTATAAAGGGAATAGTGGATAAAATTAAACCAGATTTGTTAATTGCAGTAGATGCACTAGCCTCTCGAAAAATGGATAGAATTTCTAAAACCATTCAAATATCTGATACTGGAATTAGTCCAGGAAGTGGAGTAGGCAATAAGAAAATGCCATTAAACAAAGAAAGCTTAGGTATACCAGTTCTATCTATAGGTATACCAACTGTAGTAAATGCAGCAACTATCGTAAATGATAGTCTCGACTTGATTTTAAGCACCTTGAAAGAAACTGCAGAAAAAGGTCAAGAGTTTTATGGCTTACTAGATGATCTTTCTCAAGAAGACAAGTATTCCTTGATTGAGGAAGTGTTAAATCCTTATATGGCAAACACTATAGTTACTCCAAAAGATATAGATGTGGTTATAGATGATTTATCCATTATTATTGCAAATGGCTTAAATATTGCTTTGCATCCTGGTATAGGCTTAGAAGATGTAAATAGATATATAAAGAGGTAAATATGCCTCAATGTAATCATAAATATTCTTCCTATTGAATATAAATTTGTATCAAGCTTAATGATATTTAATAGGGAGTGTTTACATGAGGAGAAAAAGAGTATTTAGAGGATATAGTAGAAAGAAAAATAATAATACAAGCTATTTTATAATTATTTTAGTATGTTTGACAGTGTTTAATGTGGGCGCTCTACTTTTTAGAATAAGTTCAAACAATAAAAGAGTCAAAGAATCCAATCTCATTGAAAGAGTAATAGACAAACTAAAACTAAGAGATACTAGCATATTAGGTTCAAATAATAATGGAGAAAATGAAAGTGAAAAAATCATTGATGAAGATAGTGACCTTGAGGACGAAGCAAACTCAAAAGAAGACTATATAATAAGTAAGTTAGAAGAATATGAAAGTTTGATTATTATCAAAGATTCTACTGGTAAGATTAATTATGAAAACATACCTAAGCCTATAAATATAAAAAAGGTAAATCTAAGTAAAGAAAATGATTATATATTGATGTATCATACTCATGCAACTGAAAGTTACCTGATTGATTCGGAAGATGTTTATCATAATTCTGACACTAGCAAAAATGTAGTAAAAATAGGAGATACTATTAGCAAAGTTCTTGAAGCAAATGGACATCAAGTAGATCATGTTCAAACTCTTCACGACTTACCTTCTTATAATAAATCATACACAAGATCTTTAAATACCATTAATAACAAGAAAAATACAAACAATAATTTGAAAGTGTTTTTCGATATACACAGAGATGGAGTAGATAAAAATGCTTCATATAAAGAAAATTTTTTAAAAACAGCAAGGATAGATATTAATGGCCTTAGCACAGCAACATTTTCTTTAGTCATCGGGCCTGATACACCAAACTACGAAAATGTACTTAGCTTTGCAAAATATATTAAGGCTGTATCAGATGCTCTATATCCAGGACTTTGTACAGGGATAATAATAAAGCCTGCAGGCAAATATAATCTATATGCTTCTGATTATACAGCTCTTGTAGAGGTAGGTAGCAATCTTGTTACCATGGAAGAGGCTAACGAATCAGCCAAGCTAATAGGTGAGATCCTTAGTCATGTTTTAGATAGGATTAGTGAATAAGCTTTAAAAATTTCAGCCATGATGATATAATAAAAGCTAATATAGTAGTAACAATTTTTGGGAGGCGCATGTATTTGGAAAACAATGATAAAAAGGATTCGAAAAATGAAATGTTTGAATGGATAAAAAGCATAGGAGCAGCTGTTATTATAGCTATTTTAATCAAGACCTTCATATTTAATACTACCTATGTATTAGGAAACTCTATGTATCCAACCTTACATGAGAAAGATAGATTGTTTGCGATAAAGATACCTTTGTATTTTGATGGCCCTAAAAGAGGTGATGTAATCGTATTAGAAGCACCAGATAACACAGAAAAAGATTATATAAAAAGAGTTATCGGTATAGAAGGGGATACAATAGAGATTTTAGATGGTAAAGTCTATGTTAATGATGAAGTTTTAGTAGAGAGTTATATAGATGATGAATCATACACACACATTTACAATGAAAGTTATTGGGAGGTACCTTCTGGAGAGGTTTTTGTACTAGGTGATAATCGAGAAGAAGGGGCAAGTAAAGATAGTAGGTATTTTGGATGTATAAAACTCGAATCTATAAAAGGAATAACTGGATTTAGATATTTTCCTATGGATAGTAGATTCGGTTCCATAAATTAGAAAGATAAGTATATTATTTTCACATCTATGAAATAATAAAATAGGGTGATAATAATGGAAACTAGGTTAGAAAGGTACAACAAAAATAGGAGACAGAATCTTTTTAGATTTATTATACTTTTTATAAAACTATCAATTTTAACTATATTGGCTTTTGGCTTTTCTTATTTTGTATATAGGGTCAATGAATCAATTGTTAAACTAGATGTATTGGAGAATACTAATCTTGTGATGATTGACATTTCAAATGGCAGATTTTCGCTTTTAGGTAAAGATTATATAATAAATATACTACATTAGACCAGATTTTCTGGTCTTTTATTTTACTTAATTAGGAAAATTTGATATAATGATTATTTAGGAACATGTTATTTTTTAAGGAGGAAAAGCATGCAAATCAATCAAAAGAATATAAGAAATTTTTCTATAATTGCACATATTGATCATGGTAAGTCAACATTAGCTGATAGACTTATAGAAAATACTGGGATGCTTACATCAAGAGAAATGCAATCACAGGTACTAGATAGTATGGATCTAGAAAGAGAAAGAGGAATCACAATTAAGCTTAAAGCTATAAGATTATTTTATAAAGCTAAGAATGGCCAAGATTACATATTCAATCTAATTGATACTCCTGGACATGTAGACTTTAACTATGAGGTATCCAGATCCTTAGCAGCATGCGAAGGCGCTATTTTAGTAGTAGATGCTACTCAAGGTGTAGAAGCTCAAACATTAGCAAATGTATATCTGGCTCTTGATCAAGATTTAGAAATTCTACCAGTTATCAATAAAATCGACTTGCCAAGCGCTAGACCTGATGAAGTGAAAAAAGAAGTTGAAGATATAATAGGTATAGATTGTGAAGACGCACCATTAATTTCTGCAAAAGAAGGATTAAATATTGAAGCAGTACTTGAGGACCTAGTAAACAAAATACCAGCACCTATAGGTGATAAAGAAGCACCATTGAAGGCATTGATATTTGACTCATATTATGATCCTTACAAAGGAGTAACCTGCTATATCAGGGTTATGGAAGGAACTATAAAACCTGGTATGATGATGAAAATGATGTCAACAGGAAGAAGTTTCGAAGTTACTGAGGTTGGAATAAACACCTCAAAGCATATACCACTTGACAAGCTAGAGGCTGGGGAAGTTGGATATGTTACAGCCTCAATAAAAGATATAACTTCTGTAGCAG
>CAYZZR010000064.1:0-10520 GCA_964482775.1 uncultured Tissierella sp.
CCTATGAGTTAGTCAAGCTAGAAGCTCAACATTATGGAGTTGCAGTTACTGGATCGGAAATAGTAGGCCCTGTTAAACTAGATTATCTATTAAACAACTTAAATCATTACTTAGGCTTACAAGGTTTGAGAAAAGAACAAATCTTAGAAAGTCATTTAATGGACTAAAAAATATAAGAAACTCCCGAATAATCGGGAGTTTCTCTATTTAAATACTACCTTACCATCTTCAAAATGATCAATTATGGCCAAGGATTCAACCCTAACTCCTAAATCCTCTATGGATTTCCTTCCGCCTTGGAAGCCTTTTTCTATAGTGATACCAACACCTATGGGATTTGCCTTAGCTTGTCTTACAATATTGATTAGGCCCACTGCAGCACATCCGCTTGCTAGAAAATCATCTATAATAAAGATATTTTCTCCCTCTATTAAGAAATCTTTGTCTACTCTTACCATGTTTGTAATATTCTTTGTAAAAGAATGAACTTCATAATTATAAGTATTATCACTAATTATTGCGGAAGGGAATTTTCTTGCGAAAACTACAGGAACATTTCCAAAATATTGGGCGGCAATTGCAGCTATACCAATTCCAGATGTTTCTATAGTAAGGATTTTGTCTACCCTAACATCAGAAAATCTCCTTTTAAATTCCTTGCCCATTTCATTGAAAAGCTCAATATCCATTTGGTGGTTTATAAAACTTTCAACCCTTAGAATTTTCCCATCAGTTATTTTCCCGTATTTGAGGATTTTATCCTTTAAAACTTGCATAGGTCTACTCCTTTATTTAGATTTAATATTATTAATTATTGTACCATACTTTGTATTTATATCCTAGAAAGGTTATAATGAAATGATAGACATATTTAATGGTGGTGTAAAATGTTAAAAATAACTGATGAAATCCTAATTGATAGAGTGCAGTTTTATGAAACCTTTATAAAAGGAAAACAGTATTTTAAAGCTGGCAAGGTCAAGGAAGTAAGGACCAACTCTAAGCATGACTATTTCGTAGGCAATGTCTATGGTAGTCATGTTTACGAAACCAGCGCTGAATTCAGTAGTTTCGGCAACATTCAATCAACTAGCTGCACCTGTATGGCCTATGATACCTATCATGGAGATTGCAAGCATATAGTTGCGCTTCTAATGATGATAAAAGAATATGATATGAAGGGCAGGCTTGCTACTAAGCCAAGTGAAGGGGATATCAAGAACATACTCAATCAGTACAAGACTGAAAAATATTCAGAATTAATTCCTATAGAATTAGAAATAAACTATGAAATTGACAAATATGAGTCTATCATCACATTAAGAGTAGGTGAGGATAAATTATATGTAGTAAAGAGTATTAGCAAATTTTTATCCAATCTAATAGATGATAAACCCACGGAATTTAGTAAAAATTTTATATTTTATCCAGATCTTCACACATTTAAAGAGGAAGATAAGGCCTTTATAGATTATCTAAAGCTAATCTACGAGGTTTATGATGCCAACTATAGTGGTGGTGGAAGTTATGGCTACAACAGTAGTTTTTCTGGTAAGAAACTAAGGCTAAGTCCACTAACCCAAGACAAATTTCTAGACTTTATGGTGGATAGGAAATTCAACCTAACAATAGGAGGAGCTAGCTTTAAAGATGTTATTGTTACTGATGAGAAGTTAGACATTAAGTTTAATATTGAAGAAAATGACAAGGATTTGATTTTAAGCATTTCCCAAGATGTATCTCAAGGCCCTATTTCTAAGACAGGTAAATACTTTTTCTATGATAATAAGGTTCATAGATTGAGCAATGCTCAAATAGATGCAATAATGCCAATCATTAATGAGCTTTATAATAAAGAAGTAAAAAAGATTAGGGTAAAGAGTGATCTAAAGGAAAGCTTTATATCAGAGCTTCTTCCTAGCCTTAAGAAGCATTCCAATTTGCTAATAGATAAAAATGTTGAGAGCTCAATATATAGCCCTCCTCTTTATTCAACAGTATATTTTGATAGAATTGATGAGATTATATTTGGAACCCTCCTATTTAATTATGGAGAAATGGAGATTAATCCATTTTCAGCTGAAGCCCCTAAGAGGGACTCTGAAAGAATTCTCCTTAGGGATATTGAAAGAGAAGGTAAGATATTAGGATTATTGGAGGAAAGTGATTTTAAAGTTGAAAATGGAAGATTCTTCTTAGAAGAAGAGGAGTTAATCTTTGACTTTATAAATGATATAGTCCCAAGACTACAGCAATATTGCGAAATATATTACTCGGATAGCTTTAAGAAAATAGGCTTGATTGGTGCTGATAGCTTTACAGGAGGACTTAGACTCAATAGTGGGCTAGATATGCTAGAATTTAGCTTTGATATAGAAGGAATAGATACATCTGAACTTAGCAATATTTTTAAGGCATTGAGGGAGAAAAAGAAATATTACAAGCTAAAGGATGGTTCATTTCTATCCTTGGATAGTCAAGAGTTAGAGGACATAGTAGATATACTGGAGCACTTAGACATGGGGACCACTCAGCTTAAGGACGGAAAAATCAACATTCCAAAATATAGAACCATGTATTTAGATAAGCTTCTTCAAGATAAAGGTATAGACTTTATTAAGAAAAATGTTGATTTTAAAAAGCTAGTTAGGGATATCAAGGAGCCTGAAGACTTAGAGATAGAAGTTCCTAAAGAGCTCAATGCTGATTTAAGAGATTATCAAAAATTTGGATATAAGTGGATTAAGACATTATCAAAATATGGCTTTGGTGGTATTTTAGCTGATGAGATGGGGTTGGGTAAAACTGTCCAAATGTTAGCCTTTCTCTTATCAGAAAAGGAAGAAGGTGCAAAAACTAGTATAGCAGTAGTTCCTACCTCTTTAGTATATAACTGGGAGGAAGAGGTGAAGAAGTTTGCACCAACACTTAAGACACTCTTGATAACAGGAAATAAAGGCGAGAGAGATGACCTTATTAAACATATTCAAGACTATGATTTAGTTATTACTTCATATCCATTAATGAGAAGGGATATAGAGGAATACCAAACCATTACCTTTGACCATTGTATATTAGATGAAGCACAGCATATTAAAAACCATGGATCCTTGAATGCAAAATCAGTAAAAAATATTAATGCTAAACAGTATTTTGCCCTAACAGGAACACCTATGGAAAATTCCTTGTCTGAGCTTTGGTCTATATTTGATTATTTAATGCCTGGATATCTATTATCCTATGGGAAATTCTCTGCCAAGTATGAAAAACCAATTACAAAGGATGAGGACAACACAAAGCTTAAGGATTTAAATCATCATATAAAGCCATTTATATTAAGAAGATTAAAAAAGGAAGTATTAAAAGAGCTTCCTGATAAAATAGAACAAAGAATATTAGTAGATATGACCAAGGAACAAAAAAAGCTTTATTTAGCTTATTTACAGGCTATAAAGGGCGAGCTAATGGATGAAATTGGCATAGTAGGCTACAACAAAAGCCATATTAAGATTCTAGCAGGTTTGACCAGATTAAGACAGATTTGCTGTCATCCAGGTATATTTGTAGAGGATTACAAGGGAGACAGCGGAAAGCTTGAATCCTTGGAAGAAATTATAGAAGAAGCTAAAAACGGTGGACACAGGGTATTGGTATTCTCGCAATTTACCAGTATGCTTCAAAGGATAAGAGAATCCTTTGAAAACAAGGGGATCAACTGCCTGTATCTAGATGGTAGTACACCAATGATTGAAAGAGCTGAATCCGTAAGAAGGTTCAATCAGGGAGTTGGAGATGTATTTCTCATATCCCTAAAGGCTGGTGGAACAGGCTTAAACCTCACATCAGCAGATATGGTAATCCACTATGACCCTTGGTGGAACCCAGCAGTAGAGGACCAAGCAACGGACAGGGCCCATAGGATCGGCCAAGAAAATACAGTTCAAGTAATCAAACTTATCACAAAAGGAACCATAGAAGAAAAGATCTTCCAACTACAAGAACACAAAAAAGAAATGATAGACAAAGTAATTCAAGAAGGGGAAACTCTAATATCCAAGCTTTCAGAAGAAGAACTAATGTCACTATTCGAAGCATAAAACCATACAATGCACAAAAGGAACCGGTACTTTTGTGCATTGATGATTTTTGGATACAATGAATGAACTTTTTAAAGGGTATTATACTCTTATATATAGCGAGTCTAAAGCGCTAGTTACAGTAGTGTGATTTAAATGCATCCGATATTAAAGGTGGTGAGTAAGTGGAGAGAATTGAGCTTATAAAGAAAGCTAAAATGGGAGATAAAGAAGCCCTACTAGGCTTAATTATGGAACAAGAAAAGGATTTCTATAAATTAGCATATGTATACATGAAAAATGCAAATGATGCAATGGATGTTCTTCAAGATATGATTGTTATACTTTATGAGAACATAGCCAAATTAAAAAAGGATGAATCCTTTTATTCTTGGGCTAAGACAATATTGGTAAATGAATGTAAGAGAAAGCTGAAGAAGAATAATAAACTTACATCCATAAATGATATAAAAGAGCAATCCACTGATGATGTATTTGACAGTCCTGAAGACAAGATAGTATTTGAAAGATACATTTCAAAATTAAGTAAAAAACATCAGGAGGTAATAAAGCTCAAATTTTATATGGATTATGATTATGAAACTATAAGCAATATTCTTAAGATTCCACTTGGCACAGTAAAGTCTAGAGTAAATGCTGGAATGAAGAATTTGAAGGAAAGCCTTGGAGGTGAATATATTGGATAATTTAGAGAAGTTATTAACTGAAGAAAAAATGAAATTAGAAGAAATAGAAATACCTGATAATATGGAAGAAAGATTGAGATTATCTCTAAATAAAATGCCTATAAAAAAGAAAAAGAGAATCCAATTAAAAACCGCCTCAATAATTATTATGATTATGCTTCTTAGCTACAATATAGATACCTTGGCCTTTTATGCTAAGAAATTAGTGGGCTATGAATATTTAATGGATGGGACCTTGAATAAATTAAACGAAATGGGTAAAGGGCAGACTGTAAATAAATCATATACCTTTAGTGATGGGCTAGAGTTAGTAGTAGATGGAGTTATGCTTGATGATAATAACTTGGTTGTTTTCTATACAATCAATGACCCTGAAAAAGATGCTCAAAACAAGGATGTTAATGTATATATAACAGGTTCATTTAGCGGAACATTTTCTGGAGGAGGTTCGGGAATTGCCAGCTCAGACGGCAGCAGAATGAGTTGGATCATGTCCACTGATAGGGCACCTAAAATTTTTGAGCGAACTATTACATTAGATTTGGGATACAGAAGTGTAGATGGAACTTATGAAAGTGGAGAGATTAGCTTTAAACTTGATAGAAATCAAGCGGTAGGAAATAGCATAAAAATTAATATCTATAAGAAGATGGATATTGGCAATAGAAGTCTAAAAGTAGAAACAATGGTAGCATCTCCTACGACAACTGTAGTAAGAGGAAATATTCAAAATTTATTGGAACTTGGCATAGATTATATAAATGATACAAGGATCAGGCCAGAAAATATTGAAATGACTTTAACTGCAGATGGAAAGGAGATTTCTGTAAAAGCAGGAGGAATGTCGACTGATCGTAATGGAAGTAATTTCTATATAACTTTTGATGCTTTGCCAGTAGAAACAAAGAAAGTTGAACTCAAGCTTGTGAGCTTTAGTGGGGATTATGATGTTAATAGGGTCTTTGAAATAAGTAAATTTGATGAAACGCAATTTACTATCCTAGGAGAGACTGTAGTAATTGAGGAAGTCTATGAAGATGATGGAAGCACATATATAACCTTCAAGACAGATGAAAATACTCAATTAAGTAGGGTATATTTAATTATTGATGGAGAAAAACATGAACTTCAAGAAACAATTCATGGTGAATTAGAAAAGATACTTGAAGGTGATGCATCTAGAGTTTTGTATAGAAGAACTATGAGATACAATGGAACCGGCGACAAGCTAGAATTAGATATTCAACGAATAAGAATTAGTGAAGATTACAATGAGTTAATCTATTCCAAATGATATAAATGCACAAAGGGAACCGACCCCTTTGTGCATTTGTGCCTTAATTAATATGATATTCTAAAAATATATTGCGCCAGAACATCTATTCTGATACTATATAATCAACTAGCTAAATTAACTTCAAGGTAATTATCATTTAAAATGGGGTGGATTAGATGCCAAGACCTTTAAGATTACAAAGTGAAACCAATATTTATCACGTGATGGCAAGAGGAAATAGGAGAAGAGTTATTTTTCATGATAAGGAAGATAAACAAAGATTTATAAACATTATATTAAACAAGAACAAAGAAGATAGTTTTAAATTATTTGCTTACTGTATCATGGATAATCACTACCATCTTTTAATTAGAGAGGTAAATGAAAGTCTATCTACTATAATGAAAATGATAAATTCTTCTTATGCTACTTACTATAATGATAGGTATGAAGGAAGTGGACATGTATTTCAAGATAGATATAGATCTGAACCTGTTAATAATGATGAATATTTGCTAGGAGTTACAAGATATATTCATAATAACCCTAAGAAAGCTGGTATAGTAAATAGATGTCAGGATTATCCTTGGAGCAGTTTTCAACAATATATATATTATAAAAGTGATAATGATTTATTAGATGTAAGCTTTATTCTAAGCTTATATTCTGAAAATAGGATTTATGCAGTAGAAAGATTTATAGATTTCAATCAGATTAATAATACAGATATCTATCTTGAGGACTTTTGTGAATCTGAGGAAGAAGCTAAGGCAAAGGAATATCTGGAGCAGGTTGCAGATGAGAACCAGATTGATATTGAGGAACTGATTAATAACAGAGAAAATATTAAGATAAGAAACGATGCTATTTCAAAAATAAAGGCAATGACCATGCTATCAGATACAAAGATAGCTGAAATTATTGGACTTAGTAGATATATTATTCAAAGGATATAATGCACAAAGGGAACCGGCTCCTTTGTGCATTGCTATTTACAAAGTTAACTTATTGATGTATTATAGAATATAAAAAATAAATCAAGGAAGTGGGGTCTATACATTGAAAAAACAACGAAATGCTGAGATACGTAAAGGCCTTGTTTCTGTATTTCCAGTAATCATTGGCTATTTACCTGTGGCTATAGGCTTTGGGTTATTGGCTAAAAATGCTGGAATATCCTTTATAGATACTAGCCTGTTTTCCATAATAGTCTATGCAGGTGCTAGCCAATTTATGGCTTTGGATCTAATCATAGCAGGGGTTAGCACATCTAGCATAATATTAGCTACATTTTTATTAAATTTGAGGCATATGATGATGACAGCGTCTCTATCCTTAAGGCTAGATGACATTAAGAGATCCTTTTTACCTATTATAGCTTTTGGAGTTACAGATGAAACCTTTTCTGTATTGTCCTTCACAAAGAGTAAGCTTAGTCTGCCATTTGTCTTGGTTCTAAATATATTGGCATATCTAGCTTGGGTTGGTGGAACTATGCTAGGTTTTCTGGTTGGAGAAATTCTGCCTCAATCCCTACAGGATACCTTAAGCATTGGTTTATATGCCATGTTTGCAGCCTTGCTATTTCCTCAATTTAAAGGAGAGAAGACTATACTAAAGCTAGGAATTATTACAACAATTATATATAGTATAATCTATTATTCTAAAATATTTACTTCAGGTTGGGATATTATAATTGGAATTGTTTTAGCTTCTGCCTTAGGAGCATTTGTATTTGATGAAAGAAAAGAGGTGGGTAAAAATTGAAGACCTATTTACCACTAATAATTGGGATGGGATTAGCTACCTATATTCCAAGACTTTTACCTATGATCTTGTTAACAAAAAGGGAATTGAATCCGAAAATGAAGCGATTTCTTGAATTTATACCGGTTACATCTTTGAGCATTCTTATAGTTAGAGGAATTTTAACAGCAGAAATGGATATGTTTTTACCAACATTAATAGGAATACTTATAGCTGGAATAGTGGCATATATCAAACCAAATATTATTTTTTCAGTACTTACAGGATTAGTAGCATCATTTTTAATAATCAATTCATATTAAAAAGCACAATGCACAAAGGTGCCGGTTCCCTTTGTGCATTGTGTGCATTGTACTTTTTTTAAAGCTTATTTTCCTTATCAGGTCTATTCTTTTTATATTTCTTCCCAAGTTTGTAAAAGGCATATCCTACCAGAGCCAAAATAGCTAAGAATGGTAATAAATAAATTCCCAATATTATTAGATTTTGAAGTGTATCCTTAAAGAAAAATAGGGAATCACTTATAGCGTTTTTAATCTTTGTACCAAAGCTAGTATCTACGTTTTCAGTGGCAGTAGTCTTAGCTACCTCTTGAATATTTACATTTATTGTAGAGAAATCCACCTTATCATCTAAAGTCAATAGACTAGCCTTTAAGTTTTCCTTTTCGTATATTACCTCTGATAATTGATTCTCAATAGCAATAATGTCTTCTATCTTCTCAGCCTTTTCTAATAAAGCCAACAATCTTTCCTCTTTAATCTCAATTACCTTAAGTCTGGATTCTGTATCTCTATATTGTTTAGTTACATCCTGCTTATTTGTGTTTTCGCTTCTTAAATTTCCTATTGTTCCTATTTCGGTTTTAAAGCTTGTTATATTTTCCTTAGGAACTCTAATGGTATATTCACCATATCTATAATTTACATTATTATAGTACTGGTTATAGGAAATATTTGAATATTCAACATAGGCCTTATATTTTTGGATTAGCTTTTCCAATTCATCATTGGATTTATCAAATTCTGTGGTTTCAAAGCCTAAATAAATAGTAGTAATTACCTTATCAGGCTCTAGAGGGCTTTTCCCACCACCAATATTAGCCATATCCTTAGCTTCTTCAGGAGTTGGTGCCATAGGAGCCTCAGCTGGAGATTCTACAACCCCTCTATCTGAACTGTTACTGGACTGGCTAATAGATTTACCGCCGCTACTGCAACCAACTATCAATGTCAAAATTAATAATATACTCACTACTGAGAAAATCAATTTTTTTGTTGATTTCATAAAATCTCATCTCCTTTGCCTAGATTATACAATATTGTATTAATTAAATGGATACAAAAAAGTTACATTTGTTTTATGCTATAATAAATATAAAAATATATAGAAGAAAAAAACTGAGGAGGGCAAAATGCATAAAAAATTTCTAGTTTATGTAATTATAATTATGATAATATTTGGTTTTGCTACCAACCCTCTAGCAATAAGTATAAAGGAGATGAATGCCTTGAAGCTACATATCGATTCAATAGTGGTAGATAGTCACAATGATTCTATGATGTTGGTTGTGGATGAAAAAACTTGGTTGCCTAAAATTAACATAAGAGAAAATACAAATAACCATATAGATATACCTAAGATGAGGGCAGGAAATCTAAGGGTAGGTTTTTTTGCTGCCTATACAAATTCCTACAATGGCAATTCAAAAAGAGCCTTAAGTAGAACCCTTGCCTTGATAAATGCCCTATATTGGACTGAAAAAAACAATTCTGATGTATTCAATATAACATCGACCTTCAATGAAATTGAAAAAGCTGTCTTAGATTGGAAAATAGCGGCCCTACCAACTATTGAAGGGGCATATTCCATTACAAAAAACAATGCAGACCAACTCCTAGATCAATATAATGACCTTGGAATAAAAGCTATAGCTTTCACTTGGAATTATTCCAATGAGCTTGGAGAAGGTGCAAATGAAATCTATGATGATGGCAACAATACACCTTCTGCTAAAGGTTTGACAGATTTAGGCAGAGAAATGGTTCGTAAAATGAATAGGCTTGGGATTATAGTTGATGTGTCTCATTTAAATACAACAACTTTCTGGGATGTTCTAAATACAACAAAAGCTCCTATAATAGCATCTCACTCAGGTGCCTATGCCATAAAGCCACATAGAAGGAATCTAAATGATGCACAGTTGAAGGCCATAGCAGACAATGGCGGGGTGGTGGGCTTGGTACTTTATAGAGAATTTGTAAAGGACATGGAAGACGCATATATTAGGGATTATGTAGATCATATAGATTATGTAGTAGAGCTAATCGGAATTGACCATGTAGGAATTGGCTCCGACTTTGATGGAGGAGAGCTTCCCTATGATATGAAAGATGTTTCAGATCTATACAAGATAACAGAAGAGTTGGTAAAAAGAGGATACAGCGAAGAAGACATTAAAAAAATACTAGGTAGAAACACACTTAGAGTCATAAAAGAAGTAGAAAGACTAGCTGAAGAAAAAAAAGAAGCTCAGGATATAGAAATAATTCCTTTTGTTGAAATGGGGCAGGCCTTAGAAAGTAATCTTCCTGAACTTTCTGCAAAAATAGTTGGAAACAATATAGACTTTAAAAAATTTAGAGTAATAATAGATGGAATTTCTTATTCTCCTATATATAATATATAGTAATT
>CAYZZR010000064.1:10530-10843 GCA_964482775.1 uncultured Tissierella sp.
ATAATGTAGAGAGTTCTAATTTATCTATAAAGCTTGAAGAACTATTGATTGAGAGATTTCATGTAATAAGCTTTGAAGCAAGCAATAATAATGGAGAAATAAAAAGAGAAACAAGGATATTTCATATAAAATAAATCAAAAACAGCCCCTATCATAATCCATAGGAGCTGTAAAAATTATTAGTCTCTTCTAACTAACTTATTTCCATTTACCTTATTTACTATTACTGCAATAGCAGCATCGCCTGTAACATTGGTAGCAGTACCAAAGCTATCTTGAGCAATATATAAAGCAATCATCAAAGAAAGCATTG
>CAYZZR010000065.1:0-3951 GCA_964482775.1 uncultured Tissierella sp.
AGTTGGGAGAGCACCTGCCTTACAAGCAGGGGGTCACAGGTTCGAGCCCTGTTGTTCCCACCACAACAAATAAATTTATGGGCCTGTAGCTCAGGTGGTTAGAGCGCACGCCTGATAAGCGTGAGGTCGATGGTTCGAGTCCATCTAGGCCCACCATAAATTTATATCAATATTTACCCTATTTTAATAGGGGCCTTTAGCTCAGTTGGTTAGAGCGCCCGGCTCATAACCGGTAGGTCCGGGGTTCGAGTCCCTGAAGGCCCACCATAAAAAAACAGATCAAGATTTTCTTGGTCTGTTTTTTTGTTTATTTTTTGAAATTTTGGTAATGATATTTAAAATGAGGTGAAAATTATGCTTAAAATTGGTTTTCCAAGAGGACTTCTATACTATGAATATTATTCATTGTGGGAGGCCTTCTTTAGTAGCTTAGGTATGGAGATAGTAACGTCTCCTAATACAAACAAGGATATATTGGACTATGGGGTATTGAATTGTGTAGATGAAGCTTGTTTACCTGTGAAGATATATCATGGACATGTGTATTATCTGAAAGACAAAGTGGATTATTTATTTATTCCTAGGTATATAAGCTTATCAAGAAGGGAATACAATTGCCCCAAACATTTAGGAATTTCAGATATGATATCAAACTATATTGATGATTTACCAACTATAATTGCTCCTAAAATAATAATTAACAATAAAAAAGACTTATATTGGAGTATGTATAATGTTGCTAAGAAATTTACAAAAAATCATTTCTTAATAGTGAAAGCTTGTAAGAATAGCATTGATACATACAATAAAAGAAAGTATTTAAAGAATAAAGAGTTATTGTCAGTTGAGAGCAAGGCTTTATCTATAGAGGATAAAATAAAGTTACTTGTTATAGGCCATAAATATAATGTTAAGGACAGTTTTGTTAACATGGGGATTATAGATAAACTCAATAATGATAATATTAGGTTGATCTTTGAAGATGATATAAGTATGGAAGAAATAGAGACTTATTCTAAGAAATTGTCTAAGAGAATGTTTTGGACTCAAGGAAAACAAATTGTAGGTTCGGCATTTAGTCTCATAGAAAAGAAATGTATTGATGGAATTATTTATTTAAGTGCATTTGGCTGTGGTTTAGATTCTGTATTGATACATATTATAGAGGATGAGGCTATAAAGAATAAAATTCCATTAATAGTTATGACATTTGATGAACAAACAGGTGAAGCTGGTTTTAATACTCGTTTAGAAGCTTTCATAGACATGATGAATTGGAGGGTAAATATTGAAGATAACATTTCCTCACTTAGGTAATGTATATATTGCTGGGAAGGCATTTTTTGAAGAATTAGGGCATGAAGTGATTACACCACCTATTTGCAGTAGAAAAACTCTTGAAATAGGGGTAAAGTGTTCTCCAGAAATGATGTGCTTACCCTTTAAGATTTTTATGGGAAATTATATAGAAAGTATAGAAAAAGGTGCAGATACTATTTTATTAGTAGGTTCTTGTGGACCTTGTAGGTTTGGATTATATTCACTTATGCAAAAGGATATATTAAAAAAATTAGGATATAATGTGGACTTTCTAGTATTAGAATCATATAAGGAAGGAATGGCTGAATTTAGAGAGAATATTAGTAGGATTATTGGTTCATCATCAATTGTTGATTTTTCTAATTATTCCAGGCTAGCATTAAAATTAATAAAAAATGCTGATAGCTTAAGCCAATTATCAAATGAAATTCGTGCATATGCAATAAATAAAGATGAAGTAAATAAAATAATGGAATTCTATTATTCAAGTGTCTCTAAGACTCACGGCGCTAAAGAAATGCTTCAACTAATGGATCATACAGCAAAGCTGCTTAAAAAGGTTAAGCTAGATAAGCAATTAAGACCCCTAAGAATAGGTATTATAGGAGAGATATATACAATAATTGAGCCCTTTGTAAATTTAGAAATCGAAAAAAAGCTAGGACAAATGAATGTATTGGTAGATAAGTCTTTGACACCAACAAAATGGTTAGAGCATCATCTCTTTTCCTATCCCTTTGGTTCAAAATATGAAAACACAAAATTTAAATTAGCAAAGCCATATATTCCATATATGGTAGGGGGACATGGGAGAGAAACCGTAGGGAGTGCTATTTACTATCAGAACATGGGTTATGATGGAGTAATTCAAATACTTCCCTTAAATTGTATGCCTGAAATCGTTGCGAAAAGTGTCATCAAGAATATTCAAAGAGACTTGAACTTTCCTATAATGACCTTGGTGATAGATGAAATGACTGGTGAAACAGGGTATAATACGAGATTAGAGGCATTTGTAGATTTGCTTAAGAAAAGGAATAAGGAGAGTATGGAAATTGGATAATTTTTATCTTGGTATTGATGTAGGATCAGTTAGTACTAATATTGTAATAATAAAGGAAAATAATGAAACAATCTACAAGGAATACCTTAGAACACAAGGAAAACCAATAGATATGATAAAGGAAGGGATTAAGAAAGTTTCTGATATATTTGGTAAGGAGTCAATAAAAGGAGTGGGATGTACAGGGAGCGGAAGATATTTAGCTTCAATAATAGTTGGAGCTGATGTCGTAAAAAATGAGATAACATCACATGCTATAGCATCACTGCATGCTAATCCTGAAATCAAGACTATAATAGAAATTGGAGGACAAGATTCAAAGATAATTATTCTTAGAGATGGGATTGTTGTGGACTTTGCTATGAATACTGTATGTGCAGCTGGCACAGGGTCATTTTTAGATAGGCAAGCTGCAAGATTGGGAATAGATATAAGTGAGTTTGGGAAGTTAGCATGTAGTTCAAATAATGCAGTAAGAATAGCTGGAAGATGTGCAGTTTTTGCTGAGTCAGATATGATTCATAAACAACAGTTAGGACATAATCAAAATGATATAATAAAGGGATTGTGTCAGGCTCTGACCAGAAATTACTTGAGCAATGTAGCTAAAGGAAAACAGATAGCCGAACCTATAATGTTTCAAGGGGGAGTAGCAGCTAATATTGGGATAAAACAAGCATTTGAAGAAGAATTAAAAGCAAATATTACTGTACCTAAGGATTATGATGTAATGGGTGCAATTGGTGTTGCAATATTAGGAAAGCAAAAGGCAAAAGATCAAGGATATACAAACTTTAAAGGTTTAAATTTATATAAGAATAATTATCTTGTTAAAGGATTTGAATGTGATGGTTGTTCAAATATATGTGAAATACTTGATATAAAAGAAGGTAATACCACACTTGCAAGATATGGAGACAAATGTGGTAAATGGTCTAATTTATCAGCTATTGTTCAAAGCAAAGCTGATGATTTCTATTAAAAGGTTTTTAATATTCTCTATAATAAATTGCTTATCCACCTTCAATAATAATATGTTTAAAGGTAGATCATATTCTATAGGGCTGCTTGAAAGATTTGGAAGAAGGTATTTTTTTGTATCAATATAAATCCCTTTTTCATGGGGAGCTACCATACCCGAAGAAGTTTCTATTCTAATTTCAAAATTAAAGTCAGCATCGAAGTATATACTATAATTGTTACCATAGTAAATGAGTTTTACTATTTTCTTGTCATGCACCTTACCATTTACTAAGAGTTGATCTCCAAGAATATTTAGGTTATCAATCGATAAATTTATAGTATCATCCTTATTTACAATAGCGATAGATTTTTTATCTTTTATTATATCTAATATTTTCAATATATCTAGCATATAATATAAGTCATCATAATTATGCTGTAGAATTCTAGCCATCAATTCTTCATCATTTGTCTTCAGGTAATCATAATAAAATTGAATACAGTCCTTGCCTGTATAGATATCTTTCCGATAGAGTCCTAAGTATCTTTCCAAGGTTTTTAACTTAAGATTTTCTACGTTTAGTAAATGCTTATTAGTTTTTACC
>CAYZZR010000065.1:3961-10810 GCA_964482775.1 uncultured Tissierella sp.
ATCATGTCATAGCCAGTCATCAAGCTAACAAATTCTTCTAGGATAGTAGCTTCTTCTTCAATATTTTCTGCAAATAATTGTTTTAGTATCCAATGGTTGTTTTTACTTTCAGGATATAGAATACCAATCAAGTAAATAGAATTATATTTATTGCTTAAACCAGTAGTCTCTATATCTACAAAACAGATCTTACTCTCATTAAAATAATTTTTATATTTGATACTTCTAATAAAATTCTTTTCTATTATTTTCATTTAATCACCAAGATAATTCTATAATAAATTGTAGCTATTGTACAGCAAAAACAAAAAACCTTTTACTAATGGGAAAAAACAAGGTATCATATAGATTACAAGTATTATTAGGTAGAGAGGAAAGATACTATGACAATAGAAGGGAAACAAAGAAAGACCATTGCATCAGTAATTAAGGCAATTGATGTAATTAACTATTTAGCACAATCCGAGGATGAATTGGGCGTAACTGAGATTAGTGAAGGTTTAGGTATGGGCGTTAGTGCCACATATCACCTACTAAATACCTTAAGAGAGTGCAATATAATAGATCAAGATGAAAAAAGTAAGAAGTTTAAACTAAGCCTGAGATTATGGCAGATTGGTATGGCTGCATATGAAAAGAATCCTATATCTATGACATTAAAACCATTTTTAAAGAGATTAAAAGAATTTACTGGAGAAACAGCGAATTTAACCATATTGGATAATGATCATATAGTTTATATTGCTCAAGAAGAAAGTGATAAAGCAATAAAGATGTTTACACAAATGGGAGCTTCAGCTCCACTTCATTGTACAGGAGCTGGAAAAATACTATTAGCTTATCAAAATGAAGTCAAGAGAAATTCAATAATTGATAAATTGGATTTAGTAAAATATACTGACAATACTATTACAAAAAGAGATGAATTGATAAAAAAATTAGAAGAAATCCGAAATCAAGGATATGGTTTTGATGAGGAAGAAAGAAACCAGGATGTATTTTGTATTGGAGCACCAGTATTTGGAGTTAAGGATGAAATCGTAGCTTGTATTTCAATATCAGGCCCTAAATCTAGATTTACTGAGGAAAATACAAGAACTTGGCTCAAAGCTGTTATAGAAATAGCCAATGAAGCTTCAGAATATTTAAAAGGGAAAAAATAGGTGCGAAAAATCGCACCTATTATTCTTCTGAAGCACTTTCCAAGTTTTCTGCGCCAAGTCTAAAACGTCTTCTACCACAACCAGGGTCAGTATCTGGGCTAGTTCCGCTATTTTCATCAATTTGTCTTGGGAATAGGCTAGGGAATGATGAACATATTGGTGAAACTTCTGGTGATAATTCTGGGAAGCCAGTAGAAAGTACACAAAGCTGAACTGGTACAATAATTTTCTTTTCACATGTTATACAAATTGCAATAATTAAATCAATTCTAATTTCACCAGTTTCAGGGCATACATCAATATCTCTTGCTAAGCTATTTGTTCCCAATCTAGTTTCACAATTTATGTTGCAGAATTCTGCAAATCTAGGGAAAAAAGCTGAATCAAAAACTGATGGTATACATAATTCAAAGAAATTAGTTAATATTATTGGCATTTGAACTGTTGCTATTGGAACATTTGCTGAGATTGTAAAGGTAACTCTTCTATCTCTGGAATCTAAAATTAATAAGTCTATTTCAATTATTACATTACCACTAAGTCTAACTCTTTGAGTTCCAAATACTGGAGTTCCCCTTCCTCTTTCATCACATTCAGAAGTATCTGCATAAATTAATTTTTCTGTTCTCAATCCATCAGGACCAATAACCTCTACAAATTCACCGTTTTCTTTTCTTACAAATTCTCCACCTGAAAGTACTGTTTCTGGATCAATGACAAAGTTTCGTGGATCTTTTATATTTGAAGGATTAAAAAATCTTCTACAACGAATCTCTAATATTCTTAGTATCCTTGCACCTTCAGGTAAATTAGGTGTAAATCTAACGTTATTTACTGTACTCAATGCTTGTAGGTTTACTAAGGTTGCATCATATACTTTCTGTACATAAATAGGTTCTGTAACTACATTTCTAAGAGTTCCATCCCATTCACAACCTGTTTGAGCATCGCAACATCTTTCTATTATACTATCTGGATCAATGTCAGGTCTATTATTTGTGCCCATTATATATATTCCTCCTCTCAAGGTTTTAATTTCCTCAATTTAATATATTCTAAGGTTAATAATAGTGTTACATCTCTCATAAACATAAATAGAAAGAGAGGGATGAAAATGACTTTTTATAAGAATAACCTAGTAGCTATTGAGAAGAAAGATATTGGTATATATTTAGCAAGAAAGATAAAATATGATATAATCGTAGATTTTGTAAAGAAGGATACAAATATTTTTAAGAAGCAATATGTAATATCCAATATAATTGGTGAATTTGATGTAGATATTGATGAAAATAATGAAATGATCTTTACATATGTGAATTCAAAGAATGATCTAGTCTTAAATAGAATTCAAGATAGAGGAGATAATGAAATTAGAATTCTAGAAAATATATCTGGAAATTTAGTAGACTTGAAAATTATAAGTTTTTTAAATAACCAGAATATATTTTATATGATTAGAAGTGCTAGTAAAGACTTATTAGAAATTTTTCATGTTAATATAATAAACAATGAGGTAAAAAGGTATAAGGTTGATCAAGTGAAAGTATACAATATTATCAATCCCCTGAGGATTGTTGAGGATAACGATAATTTAATTATAGCTTATTATTATAGAAATCAGATCTGCATTAAAGAATTTGATAAGCTCCTAGGAACATGGTCTCCATCTATAACACTTACTGATAATCAAAATAGACTATACTTAGATATATTAAAGGATGGAGACTATCTACATCTAGTATATGCTAATCATTTTAATGATAATTTTATCATTAAATATAATCGCTTCCTCGTCAACAAGGATTACATACTTTTAGAAGAGGATACTAGAATATCAAACTCAGGCAACAATACTGATCCGATTTTACTTAAAGTATATGATATATTATGGGTGGTTTGGAAATCTACAAATCAACTATATAGCTCGTATAGTACTGATAATGGCAAATCATGGAGTGATATTTATATGTGGAATGATACTAAATATTTAGATATAGTGAAATATAAGTATGTAACTGATATTTTTGATAGCAAAGTTAAATTGAACCATGCTTATGGATCAGTTAATAAAGATATAAAATTTCTGGGATTTGGAGATATAGATGGAATTGAGTCTATGAAAAGAAGTGATTAGCATTGGCTGATCACTTCTGTATGTTATATTCAAATAATTCTTTAATTTGATTCATATTATTCGCTTTTCCTAAAACTAACATTAATTTTATCCTTGCTTTTTGTCCTGGAAGATTTCCTCCAAATAGAATACCTAGTTCTCTTAGGTGTTTGCCTCCACCAAGATATCCATATGTATCTAAAACCCTTCCAGTATTGCATCTAGATACCATAGCAACTGGAATATGACTTTCTATTGCTTTCAGTAATCCAGGTATCATAGCAGGCGGGACGTTTCCTCTTCCCAATGCTTCTATAACTATGCCCTTGTATCCAGAGGAAATATAAAAATCTATTATATCCGATTCAATGCCAGGTACACATTTAAGCAAAGCTACTTTGTATTCGATTTTATTGGTATCAATAAACTGGTGCGCTATTATGTCTCTATAAAAGATGACCTCATCATTATCTACAATACCCAATGGACCAAATTCTGGTGATTTAAAAGTATCTAAGGAAAGAGTATTTGTCTTAGTTACTTCACTTGCAGAGTTAACTTCATTGTTCATGACAACTAAGACTCCTTTATTGCGTGCTTTTGGAGAAATGGCTGTACATATTGCAGCAGACAGATTACTAGAACCATCATAGCCTAATTCAGAATAATTTCTCATAGCACCAACAACTACAACAGGTTTGGGGTTATGTATAAGTAAATCCAGTAGATATGCTGTTTCCTCTAAGGTATCCGTTCCGTGAGTTATAATTATTCCGGAAATATCATCTCTAATTATATTTTTCTTAACCAATTCTGCCAATTCCATCATCAAATCAGGTGTAATATGTGGACTTGGAAGATTGCAGAAGTTTATAGCTTCAAGCTCAGCAAGGTTTTTAATATTTGTTATAGTTGAAATTATTTCATCAGCATTCAAGGCAGGTATTGCTGCATGAAGATTGGGGTCTATTTTCATTGCGATTGTGCCACCAGTAAAAATAATTAATACCTTTTTGGCCATATGGTTGCCTCCTATTTCTTCTTATGCTTTCATAATAGCATAAAAACGAACAAAAAAAAAGGCTCAAGATAGAGCCTTTCATCCAAAACGGATGGAACATAATGTTCAAAAGGGGTATTGGAATAGAGTAATTATTCGAGGTTACCAGGGGGATAACCTCAAGTAAATTATAACAAAAATCGACATAGTTTGCAATGAGATTTAGTTTTCAAATTATGGGAGTAATTATATGAAAATTATGTTACAATAAACTAGAAAAAGATATACGTAGGATATTAGAAGAGGTGTTAATTTGATATATTTAGATAATTGCTCAACTACAAAACCTAGAAAGGAAGTAATAAGTGCTATGACTGACGCTCTGACTATGGATTTTGGCAATCCATCTTCATTGCATAGACTTGGCTTGATTACTGAAAAGAAGATTAAAGAGGCTAGGGAAACAATTTCATCTTACCTTAAGGTTGATAGTAAAGAAATTTATTTTACATCAGGTGGTACAGAAAGCAACAATATAGCATTACAAAGTATAATAAAAAAATTCACAAGAAAAGGTAAGCACATTATAACTAGCAATATTGAACATGCTTCTATAATGAATGTGCTAAAGCATTATGAAGCAGAAGGTTATGATATTTCATATTTAAAAGTAGACGAACTTGGTTACATAAATCTCGAGGAACTAAAGAATACCATTAGAGAGGATACTATATTAGTATCCATAATTCATGTTAATAATGAAATAGGTGTAGTTCAGAATATAAAGGAAATAAAAAGGATAATAGATAAATCCAAATCAAAGCCTTTACTTCACTTAGATGGAGTTCAATCCTTTGGGAAAATAGACTTTTCTCTTAAAAATTTAGGGGTTGATAGCTATTCTTTTAGTGGACATAAAGTTCATGGGCCAAAAGGTATAGGGGGCTTATATATCAATAGTGCTTTAAAGTTAAATCCAATTATATTTGGTGGAAATCAAGAAAGTGGGTTAAGATCTGGCACTGAAAATGTCCCTGGAATAATTGGTATTGGAGAAGCTGTAAGAACACTATTATCAAATGGGGATAATGATAGAACTCATGTTCAATCTTTGAAGGAGCACTTTGCTGATAGGATAAAAAAAGAAATTGATGATGTGAAAATCAATACACCCCTTGATGATTCAGCTTCACCATATATAATTAGCATAAGCTTTGATGACGTGAGAGGGGAAGTTTTGCTCCATTATTTAGAGGATAAAGAAATATATGTATCTACATCTTCTGCTTGTTCTTCTAAGGGCACTACAAAGAGTCACGTCTTAAGAGCAATAAAATTAAGTGATAAAGAAATAGAGGGTACCATTAGATTTTGCTTTTCATATGAGATAAGTAAAAAGGATATAGATAAAACACTAGAAGTCCTAAAGACTTCTATAGATGAAATTAGGGATATTATTAGGAGGTAGTATTTTGGAAAATGTATTGAGTGTAAGTCTAGGAGAGATAGCTCTCAAGGGATTAAATAGAAAGTACTTTGAAGATCAACTGATTAAACGTATTAGAATTGCTATTAAGGATATAGGGTTTGAAAAGATATATAAGGAACAGGGAAAAATTTATATAGAGGCTAGTGAGTCCAGTTTTGCACAGATGACAAATAGGCTTAAGAAAGTATTTGGTCTAGTATATATAAGTCCTTGTATACGCGTAGAGAAAGACTTTGATGATATAAGTAATGCTGCCATAGAAGTGATGACCAAGAAACTTAAAGAAAACAATATTGCTACTTTTAAGGTAGATACAAATAGAGCGGATAAGAATTTTCCAATCAAATCTCCTGATATGTCTAAAAAAATTGGAGGAATTATTCTAGAAAAGTTTGATTCTTTAGCAGTAGATGTCCATACACCAGATGTATTTGTGTACATTGATATAAAACAACATGCCTATGTTTATACAGAAAAGACTAAGGGCTATGGAGGCTTACCAATAGGAACAAACGGAAAAGGCTTACTCCTTTTATCTGGGGGTATAGACAGTCCTGTAGCAGGGTTCATGATGGCAAAAAGAGGTGTTGAAATAAGCTGTGTACATTATCACTCTTATCCTTTCACATCAGAAAGAGCAGAGGAAAAGGTTAAGGATTTAGCTCATATAATGGCAAGATATACAGGTAAGATTAAGATGTTTAGTGTAAATCTACTTAATATACAAAAAGAAATAAATTTAAAATGTCCTGAAGATGAGATGACTATAATATCTAGAAGGTTTATGATGAGAATAGCAGAGAAAATTGCTGAGTTTCATAGTTTCAATGCTCTGATAACAGGGGAGAATTTAGGCCAAGTTGCCAGTCAAACAATTTATGGATTAGATGTTACAAATAGATCAGTCAATCTACCTGTATTTAGACCACTTATTGGATTTGACAAGGTTGATATTATTGAAATAGCTAAGGATATAGAAACCTTTGAAACATCAATTCAACCATTTGAAGATTGCTGTACTGTATTTTTACCAAAACATCCAGTTACAAGACCTAAAGTGGCAGATATTGAGGAATCAGAA
>CAYZZR010000066.1:0-10797 GCA_964482775.1 uncultured Tissierella sp.
TGTAATCTCAATGGACTTGTGAGTGGGCCATCTTAAAAATTCCGTAACCTTTTCATCACTTGTCCAATTGTTGAAGGCTGCTAGAGCATCACCTTCTTTAAACTGTCTAAGCAAAAGCCTGTCTGTTTCAATTTTTACAGTTCCTTTGTGGTTCATAAGAGTACCTCCTAATTTATGTATTCCTGTTCATTATATAATAAAAGCAACAATCCACCGATTGCTGCTTTATGTACTATAGCACCTTTATCATATCTACATGAGGTATTGTGTGGTAGTCATATGGCTGACCTATGGTTTTATATCCTAATTTTTCATAGAATACTTGGACAGATACTCTTCCCATGATTTGAACCTTTTCATAGCCTCTTTTTCTAGCTATATCTTCTACATATTCCATAATATAGTTTCCTAGACCTCTTCCACGATATTCTTCATAAATAGCTACACTCTTAATTCTTGCTATTTCCTTAGAATCTTCAGTTAAAAATATAGTTGCTATAATCTTATCTCCTTCATATGCTCCAAACAACTCCATGTTTTTATCGCCTGTCAAATCTTCATCTCTTATATCTAAACCCCAAGGCTTCCTAAATGCTTCATTTCTTAAATCAATTGATTTCTCATATTCTTCTGATCCATATTGGATTGTTCTCATCTGTATGTCCATAGTCTACCCCCACAAAATTAATTCAATATGATTGCTAAAGCAATAACAACTACTAATACTACTGAAATAATCAATTTTATATTCTTGCTTGATTTGTCTTTATCCTCATTGCCCCACTCTTTGATCCTTCGGTTTTCTGGTCCATTGCAGCAACTACTCATATATTTTCCTCCTTAAACCTATATAACTTTATGTATTTATTATACAATATACAATATTTGTTTACTAGGAAATGTTTTATCAAATAAACTTACTCTCCAGTAGTAAATCCAATATTACCAAGGCAGTGGCCGCCTCAACTACTGGTAGAGCTCTTAGAACAATACAAGGGTCATGTCTGCCAACAATTTCTATGGAAACATTCTCTTGTCTTTCCATATCAATGGTTCTTTGTTTTTTAGCTATAGATGCTGTAGGCTTAAAAGCTGTTCTAAATACTATTGGCATACCATTTGTAATTCCGCCTAGAATTCCTCCATTGTTGTTGGTATATGTCTTTACTATACCATCCTCTATATATAACTCATCATTTGCATTTGATCCATTCATTTCTGTCATATCAAAGCCTTGACCAAATTCTATCCCTTTTACTCCTGGTATTGAAAATATCATTTGAGATAATCTGCTTTCTACTGAATCAAAAAATGGGCTACCTAAACCAGCTTTTATGTTTATTATAGCCACTTCTATAATTCCTCCAACTGAATCTAGATTAAATTTAGCATCTAGGATTAACTTTTCCATTTCTTCTGCTTTACTTCTATCTATTGTAGGAATTCTCTTGTTTTTTAGCTCTTCAAGCAATTCTTCCTTGATCTCAACATAATCAAATGAATCATCTTCTATACTTCCTATACTTTTTATATGAGATCCAATATATATACCCTTAGATCTTAAGATTTGCTTAGCAATCGCTCCAGCAAATACTAGTGGTGCAGTAATCCTTCCAGAGAAATGTCCTCCACCTCTATAATCGTTAAAACCCTCATACATTATATTACCAGTGTAATCAGCATGTCCAGGTCTAGCTAGATTTTTTGTTTTCTCATAATCCTTGGATATAGTATCATTGTTTCTAATCATAATACATAGTGGAGTTCCAGTAGTTTTATCCCTGAAATATCCACTTAATATTTCGAATACATCCATCTCTTTTCTAGCAGTTGATAGATTGTCCTTGCCAGGAGATCTTCTATCCATTTCAAATTTAATTTCGTCTAAATCAAGCTCTATTCCCGGAGGTAATCCATCTATATTTACACCTATGGCTATTCCATGTGACTCACCAAATATGGATAGCTTTATCTTATTCCCCCATATTGAACTCATCTATATCCCCTCCTAAAGCTTTGAAATCCTCCCAGAAATGAGGATATGATTTGTTTACACAATCACTATTTGTGATGATCACTTCTTCTGTGCATTTTATACTGGCTATAGCAAGGGACATGGCTATTCTATGGTCCTTCCAGCTAGAAACTACGCCCCCCTTTAAGTTACTTGTACCATTTATAATAAGTCCATCCTCTAATTCTACTACATCTGCCCCTAATTTGTTCAGCTCAGTTGATATAGCCTTTAGCCTATCTGATTCCTTGATTCTTAACCTAGCTGCATTGATGATTTTACTTTCACCTACTCCAATTGATGCAAGTACAGTTAGGATAGGTACAATATCTGGGCATTGTGATGCATCTATAGTAATTCCTTTTACCCTTGAGCTTTTAGTTTTAGCATCAAATTTATCTATTTGAATATCTCCATACATCCCTTTGATTAAATCTAATATAATCTTATCCCCTTGAAGTGAATCCATATCTATGTTTAATGAATGAATTTCTTCCCCAAGTATTCCCCCGACTAGCCAAAATGCTGCTTGAGAAAAATCTCCCTCAACTATATAATCCCTACTTGAATAATTCTGTTTCCCTTTTATGATAAATTCCTTGTAGTCATTATTTATAACATGTACTCCAAATTTACTTAGTATATCTAGAGTTAAATCAACATAAGCCTTTGATTCCAAATCATTAATTATTACTATTTTTGAATCTCCATTTAGCATAGGTAGAGCATATAATAAACCTGTTATAAATTGGGAGCTAATATTTCCCTCTACTTCATATATTCCTGCTAATAGTTGCCCATCTATTTTAAGGGGGAGCTCTCCATCCTTTGTTGAATATTTTATCTTTTGCTCTTTAAATATTCTATAATATGTATCCAATGGTCTACTTACTAGCTTTCCTCTTCCTGTAAACATAACCTTTGTATGAGCAACTAATGCAATAGGAATTAAAAATCTTAGGGTTGAACCAGATTCCTTACAATCTATATTTATATCATTTAAAGCTTTAGGAAATCCACCCTTTATCTTTAAACTATCATCGCCAGTTTTTTGGATAGAAGCTCCTAAAGTTCTCATTGCATCAATTGTAGCATTTATATCATCTGAGAAGATTACATTTCCTATCTTACTTTCTCCATCACTTAAAGCTGCAGCTATAATAGCTCTATGGCACATACTTTTTGATGAAGGAACACTTATTTCCCCATTGAGTTTCTTGGGTCTTATTCTTACACATTCCATCATTTATCTCCTCCAAAGAGTCTTAAAAAAAGACTCTTATTGAGTCCTTTTTCTAAAATATTATGGTACTAATTTTGCGTAGAGTATTTTAGTATTATTGTTTGCACTAATTCCTATATTGATTAGATTATTTGGTTCAATTTTAAAAGTCATTAGCTCATTAGGATTAAGTATTAATTCATCATTTTCTATTATTAATTTAATTATTTCATCATAGGTATAAAATGCACATATTTGTATTTCGTCAGAATAATTTGCAATAGATAAATTTACATCATCATCTATCTTTATTACATTTAACTCTCCACGTGCATCGTTTGCTAACATTAGATTAAAGTCTTTTACTTTGCCGTAGCTATGAGTATCTATGCCGCCTTTAAATTCATAGATTTCAAATGGCTTTAATTCTATAAATTTATCATAGTCGTGAGTTAATTTCAAGTTTCCCTTTAGTGTAGTTATGTATCTATTCACGCCTTCCAATTTTGTGAAATCTGATTCATCCAATTCTACAGTAGCTGAGCTTATTCTCCATTTGAAGCTTTTTTCCTTATATGAGGAGTCTTCTGGATATATGAGCATTTGAGTAGTTTCTCCACCTGACCATTTTGATGTAACAAAATCACTTTCCTTAAAAATCTTCAAATCCTGTATCATAGCTTACCTCCAAATTAATTTAGTTCTAAATATTTAGTAAAAGTTAAAACCCTTATATGATTATATTTATACCCTCTATTTATATTAAATATCAAAAAAAGATGGGGATTATATCCCCACCTTATCTAATTCATCTAAGTTGTATTGTTTAATTAGGTTCATAAGCTTGATTGGATATTGCGGATCTGTCGCATATCCTGCTCTCTTCAGAGCCCATGCTCCTTGAGAATAATCATACATTACTGATCTAAAATTAGTATATCTATCTCTGTTTAAAAATTCTTTATGATCTGCCCAGCTATCAGCTACATTTTTATAAGCTCTAAAATCAGCATCTACTCTATAGGTAACACCATTGTATACTTCCCATGTGTTTGATGTTACACTTCCTGCAGGACCTACTCCTTTTATGCCAAACAGATTGTTAGATAATAGCCCTGTATATTTGTCAACAGGTACACTTTGTCCCCAGCCAGTTTCCAATATTGATTGAGCTGTCTGAAGTGCAGCAGACATTCCTGTTTTTTCATATGATGCTCTTGCTAAACCAGATGCCATGTTTAAAAATTGATCCTTTGCAATTACTGGTTTTGGTCCATATGTTTGACCTAGAAATACTTTGAATGTTATTAGCTCACTGCTAATTTTTTGACCATTATAGTTTCCCTCTACTTGAATGACCATATCTCCAACTTCATTGTTGTTAGGAGTAAACGTTGCTTCAGCAGGTAAGGATAAATTGGATGCTATAGCTCTTCTAGCTCCTGTTCTGGAATTCAATAAAACATAGTTAATGTCGCTTAAGGCTACATTGCTAGATGCTTTTAGGTTGACTGGTCCCGATACAACTTGCTTTGGCCCAATCCCTTCAAGGAATATCTTTGGACTGCCATCCACTGTAACTCTAATTGGATCACTATCATATACCACTCCACCTGCTACAACTCTTACAAAAAGCTCTTTCTGACCTGAATCAGATGGTCCTGGTGACCATTTATAGCTTCCATAAGGTATCTTAGTTAAAGTGGATATATTACCAGTCTTCACATCTCTAATCAGATATTCAGTTGAACTTACATCGAAGTTTCTATCTGCTATTAGGTTAACATCTTTTTTTATAGTGCTCCCAGCTGTTACTCCACTTAATGACAATCTTCTAAGAACATTTACGTTTACATTTACTGTGTTGCTAGGATATCCAATATCAGACCCATCATATGCTATAGCTTTTATTGTATAGCTACCGTTCTGACCAACACTTGGTGACAAAGTGTATGTTCCAAGTGGATCCTGCACTTCTGTTGTTGTGACTTTACCTGTATTTAAATTAGTAATCTCATACTTAACATATTTAGCAAAAAAATTCGCATTTGTTCCAAATGTTGCCACATTTGTGACAGATTGCCCTTCACTTACACCACTTATACTTACTTGTGGATTAACATTTATATTGAAAGGAATAGCATCTCCACCTATGAATTTTCCATTCTTATCATAAATAGCACCAACTAAAATCTTGTTGCCCTTATCTTCTATCTTTGGCATATATTTATAGCTATCATTGATTGAAGTTCCTCTAGCTACTACAAATCCCTTACCACTGCTTTTATCTAGAATAAGAAATCTAACTTCATTTCCATCCTTCAAGTAAGAACTAGAAGTACCTAGTTGAAGGTTGCTTGTACCATTTATTGCTTGTCCATTATTTGGAGATATTATTTGGATATCAAAAAAGCTAGTTACTTCAGATGATTTGCTAGAGTCTACAATGATGGTTCTAGTTTCATCTACCCAATCAATTCCAATCCCTAAAGCATTGCTTATCAATCTTAGAGGCACAAATGTACGGTCATTATATATCTTAGGTGCTACATCACTTATATCGTAGTCTGATCCTTTGTTATATTCTATTAATTGACTTCCTATTCTTAAAAATACTGATTTTTCTCCCTTTTCAACTAAAACCGTTCTATTTACTCCATCCCATGTAACGGTTGCTCCTAGCTCCTCTGAGACAAATCGTATTGGAACTAAGGTTCTATTGTTTTCAATAATAGGACTTGATAGGCTTGTAATATCCTTTCCATCCACCACAAGTTTTATAGGACTAGCAGCTATAGCCTTCATACTTGATTTCCCACTAAATATTAGTAAGATTGACATCATTAATAATAAAATTCTCTTTCTCAATATATTCATTTAATTTCTCCTTTCCATCGCCAAGGTTGTTCTATCATATTTTATCACATTTACACACTTCTACATATTACAAAGTGATTACAATAAATAGCAATGAAAGGAAATTGACCATAAAAAAACCTCTCTTTAATAGAGAAGTTTATTTTAGGGTTTCATCATAATATTCTTGGGATATATTTTCTATATCATCAATTCCAAATTCATTTTCTTCATCCGTTACTCCCATATAATCACCTGTGGAAAATGATGGATCTCCAGGTACCATATCGAACTGTACTATGTCCTGATAAGCATCCTCTCTATCGTATGCATTGTTGTCCTTGATATCATAGCTAAAGGATGTAATATACTCATCCTCTAAGGATTCATAAATTTTTTCTTTAACCTCTACATCACTAGTACATTCTAGGCATGTTTTAGCATAAGGTATAACTTCCAATCTTCTTTCGTCAATTTCTTTAGAACATACATTACAAGTTCCATAGTTACCCTTATTTATTCCTATTAGGGAGTCTTGTATTTCTTGAATAGTATCCTTTAGATTGATTTTAAATCCTTCGTCTTGTTCTCTCATAAAAACCTCTGTCCCTACATCTGCAGGGTGGTTGTCATAGTGTGACAATTCATTGTAATAATTGTCCATTTGAGCATACTCTTCCATATTGTCCATGTTATTTAAAGTTTTAATTATCTTCTTTTTCTCGTCAATTAGCTTTCTTTTAAAATATTCAAGTCTTTTTTTATTCATAAATTCCTCCTAAGTTGTAACTTAGTCTTAATATTCCCTAAGGATTATAAATAATGCTGTAAACTTATTTCATTTATCGATAAAAACTAATAGAATTTTAAACAAAAAAATTGGAATAAAGACTATTCTTTATTCCAATTTTTTTGTTTATATTATATCGCTTAAGTCTTCTGCATAATATGAGCTTCTTACAAGTGGAGCAGACGCTACCCTTTTAAAACCCATGGATAAAGCAATCTCTTTATAATCATCAAACTGCTCAGGTGTTACATATTCTACGACTGGTAAATGTTCTAAGGATGGTCTTAGATATTGACCTAGAGTTAGCATATCGCAGTCTACTTCTCTTAATCTTTTAAATACATCTATTACTTGAGATTTGGTCTCTCCAAGCCCTAGCATAATTCCTGATTTAGTTGCCATATTAGGCTTTCTCTTCTTTACATAATTAAGTAGCTCTACAGATCTATCGAATATTGCCATAGGTCTTACTGTATCATATAACTCTGGCACAGTTTCTACATTATGATTAAGCACGTTAGGTTCAGAGTTTATTATGATATCTATTAAATCCTCATTGCCTTGCATATCTGGAATCAGTAATTCCACAGTTACTTTAGGAGCTGCCTTCCTTATTTCTTCTACGACTCTAGCGAATTGGTTTGCACCTTGATCTTCTAAGTCATCTCTAGTAACAGAGGTTATTACTGCATGTTTCAAGCCAAGCTTAGCTACTGCCTTACCAATGTTTTCTGGCTCTTGTAGATTTACTACATCTGGAGTTTCACTAGTTACGTTGCAAAATGTACAATTTCTAGTACAATTTCTCCCTAAAATCATAAATGTGGCTGTTCCTCTTGCAAAACACTCCATTAAGTTTGGACAGTTAGCCTCATTACATACTGTATTTAAATTTAAATCCGATATTAAAGAATTGACCTTGTTTGATGTATGACTACCTTGCATTTTTGTTCTTAACCATTCTGGCTTTCTTTCAATTTTCATTGCCTACATCCCTCCTTCGATGTTCATTATTCCTTCTATAAATTCTTTATTACTTAAACCTCTAATATAATCATCTATATCTATCTCATTTAAAGTATTGCTAAGTGCATTGATATCATGTCTAATTCCAATTAGTTTTGGCTCGACTTCTTTTATATCTTTCTCACCAAAGAAATCGCCATATATGGATACTTCCTTAATAATACCACCCTCAACATTGACATTATATTCAACTACTCCTGAAGGATACTTAATTGAATTCTGACATTTATATACTGGGGACTTCCCATAGTTCCATTCCCATGTTTCAAATCTATTTTTAGCAATTTCTTTTATTTCTTCTAAATCATTTTCATTGAACTCATATATATTTTCTATATCATACTCTTTAATAACATAATTTTTAAGGTATTCTCTAAAATCGGATAAATTCATTTTTTCATTCATATGTAGAGCAATATTTGTAACTCTTGATCCCACTGATTTAACAGACTTATCTATAAACTTAATCGGCTTGGATTTTAAAGCTAAAGATAATTTTGACATGTCACAATCATAAAGTAATGTGCCATGATGAAGGAGCTTGTCCTTTGTAAAGTATTGAGCATTTCCTGAAAATTTTTTACCTTCTATTGTTATATCATTTCTGCCTGTAAAAATAGCATTAACACCTAAAGATTGTAGTGCTTTTATTACAGGTTTTGCAAATTTTTCAAATCCATTTTTTACATGTGGCTCCTCTTTATTTCTATATGTAATAAAGGTAAAAAGCATATTACCTAAATCATTGTATACAGTACCACCACCAGAAAGTCTACGAACAACAGTAATATAATTTTCCTTGACATATTCTAAATTTATTTCAGATATGGTATTTTGATTTCTACCAATCAATATAGATGGCCTATTTATCCATAACATAAATACTTCATCATCAAATTTGTTCATTATATATTCCTCTGCAGCATGGTTGAAAAAGGGATCATTGCTATTGTTGATTACATATATCACTTGCATTCCTCCTGTTGACATTTTAACATATGTAATCATTATATATCATTAGTAAAAGCAATTCAAACAAAAACCCCATTGAGTTATCACCCAATGAGTTTTTTTGTAGTTACTTTATTTTATTGTTAGTTCAATATCTACCTTATTGTCATATGAAGCTTTAATAGCTGCAATTATATCACCATGGCTATCGTTTAAGCTCATTGTAGCACTTGATGTTACATCTGCTAACATTGTTCCTATTCCAGGAGTTTCATTTGCTGCTTCTGCTACAACTGAATAATGGCCGATTTTTTCCTATTTTACATATTTTCTAAATTAGATAAAGTATTGGTAATTGGTGGTACAATCTGTTTTTTTCTTGACAATACGCCAGGTGCATTGAATGAATTATTTTTGAGAGTTTTTCCAAAAGCCTTAGCAACTAATGCTTTATGTTCTCCAACCACGATCATTTCAGAAGCTTGATTAAATATATCCGTTAGCATTAGGATAAATATGGAATAACCATATTCCTTTGCTCTTTCCTCCATCAACAATATCAGATTATCCTTCATCCCTTCTAAACTCTCAGGATCCATTGTATATACCTGTGATATGCCTATTTTCTCCTCCAGAATGTTAAAGGCCTTAAAATCCTGGTTCAATAATTCCTGAGGAGTCCTGCCAATCAATGATGTCCCCGCCTTAAACATTTCGTTAGCAAAGACCTCAATATTTAAATCAGCAATATTTGCAAGTCTATTTAACATAATCTTGTCAACATTTGTTGATGTGGGAGATTTTAAAAGTAATGTGTCTGAAATTATCGCCGCAGCTAAAATACCTGCTATTTTTTTCGATGGTCTCCTTCCATTTTCGAAGAAAATGTTGGCTATAATTGTAGATGTACTACCTACAGGTTCATTTCTGAAATAAATTGGACTACCAGTAAATACATCTGCTACTCTGTGATGATCAATTATCTCTAGGATTTCTGACTCTTCAAGTCCATCAACTGACTGACTTCTCTCATTATGGTCTACTAAAATTACTTTCTTCTTTATACTTGAAATAAGATGATATCTTGAAATAAGTCCAACTACTTTTTTTTCATCATCTATCACAGGATAGCTTCTATATCTGGACTGAGACATCTTCTCCTTAACTTCATCCACAACATCATCTAAGGAGAATGTCACTAGATTCTCTGTAGTCATTGTATGGCTCACTGGTATACTTTGAGTAATTAATCTTGAAGCCATAAAGGTATCATAAGGTGTTACAATTATGGCTATATTTTTATCATTGGCCAATGCAACTATATCCTCATCAATATTTCCACTACCAGTTACAATCATAAGTGATATATCGCTCTCTATGGCAAATTCCTGAACATCTCTTCTATTACCACAAATAATAATAGCATCCTTATATTCATTTTCCTTTATAGATTCCAGACCCATTGCAAATATTGCAATTGAACCTGTAAAAGGTCTTGAAACACTAGGTAAACTTATTGGTGTTGCATTCAGTGTATCCAATATATTATCAATAGAAGTATTTGATGTACCAAGAATTGTATTATCCCATACATCAATATAGTTTTGTATAATATCTGAAACTGTCACCATTCCCGCTAATTTATTATCGTTATCTATTATAGGGAGGCTATTTACATTGTTTTTTTTCATGATGTTTAGAGCCATTCTTAAGGAAATATCTGAACTTACAGGAGCTACCTTATCAAAATCCAAATCACTAACGCTTAATCTCACAGTTTCAACTAGTTCAGGCTCTTTAACTCCAAAATAGTTTAATATAAACTTGGTTTCTAAATTTAACTCTCCAAGTCTCATTGGAACTGCATGAACATCGCCATTCCCGTTTTTAAATTCTGCATATCCTAATGCAGCACATATAGAATCCGAGTCTGGATTT